>CAKOFP010000244.1 GCA_933226995.1 Candidatus Nitrosopolaris rasttigaisensis
ATCAAGAACAACAAAGTCTAGAATTGTCATATGCCCAGATGTATCGTATAATTTCGTATTTGAATAAAAGCGATAGCGGTCTCAATTGAATATCGGGAGGTTATTGAGTGAAGTTGGACAGCAATATTCAATATACAATATGCTCATCTCTGGCAAATCGTATGTATGGAAATTCCATTCACAAACATCGCAGACGGAAGGCTACGCAATTCAAAAGTCAGTCTGGCCCAGATTTGTCTACAATCGGAGTATTACATCAAACCTAACAGCAACAATTCAAAGACTGACTCACCAATTGACAGGCATATGTTACGAAGGTACCATTAGCAACATTTGATGCAGATAAAACTCGGTAGTACAATACGGTTCCGTTGAGAATGGTGCAACAAGATCCTTAATCTGTATTGTTGTACGAGTCAGGTGCTCATAATAGTGTTGGAGTGAGTATTTCGATGGTTCCGGAGTTGTTCCTTTTACAGCTCACAGCTCACAGCTCACCGGTAAGAGCCTGTACTATGGATAAAGTTCGACTAATAGGGGTGGTTTAATAGGGCAAACTAGACCAAAGCCCATCCAGCCTTACGAAGGCTGTGCGCTAACCAAGCTAAGCAAGTCCGCTATCGAGCATATTCATACTGACATTTGATAGGACCGCATTTTTGCATCGATAACAGCCGCCGGCAACTCATAACAATGTTTAAGGGGAAAGGCCTATGTCAGGTTGGTAATTTTTAACAATTATACTAACTTGAGTGCCTTACCAGATTGTATGTAAATTGTTAAACCTAGCAATAATAGCAATAAATACCATTATTACTAACCTGTTACTGTAATGCAGTTACACGGCGACGACAGGGAAACTAAAGCTAGGACTAATCGACTATTTGGTGAGAGCAGCCCGTATCTTCTTCAGCATGCACATAATCCTGTCGAGTGGTATCCATGGGGAGAAGAGTCCCTTCAAAAAGCAAAAAGTGAGAATAGGCCAATCTTCCTTAGCATTGGATATAGCGCGTGTCATTGGTGTCACGTGATGGCTCATGAATCCTTCGAAGACGAGGAAATCGCGAAGATAATGAATGAGAATTTTATTAACATAAAAGTGGATAGAGAAGAAAGGCCCGATATAGACGACATATATCAAAGGGTTAGCCAACTTGCAATCGGGACGGGTGGTTGGCCACTTTCTGTGTTTCTGACACCTGATCAGAAACCGTTCTATGTAGGCACATATTTTCCCAAATACGGCAGGTATGGAATGCCCGGTTTTGGCACTATTTTAAGTCAACTTGCCGAAGCCTACAAGACCAAGAAGCAAGAGATTACTTCTGCAACAGCGGAGTTTTTACAAGCGCTGGAACACTCTGCAAAAGATGTTCAACAACCCCACGGTGTTATCCTTGATCGTTCAATTCTGGACGAGGCGGCCGTTGGGTTACTACATATGAGCGACCCAGTTTATGGTGGCTTCGGACAAGCGCCAAAATTTCCGAACCCATCCAATCTTTTGTTCCTGTTAAGGTGCTACGATATATCTGGCCTTAACAGGTACAAAGATTTCGTCATGTTTACAGCGGATAAAATGGCGGCAGGTGGAATTCATGATCAGATAGGCGGTGGATTCGCACGGTATTCGACAGATCAGAAATGGCTTGTCCCTCATTTTGAAAAGATGCTTTACGATAATGCCCTGCTTGTACAAGTGTACGCAGAGCTCTATCAAATTAGTGGTGATGAAAAGTATTTAGATGTAGTGGAGAAAACTCTGGAGTATGTAAGGCGTGAAATGATGTCTCCAGAGAACGGTTTTTACTCCGCCCAAGATGCAGATTCAGAAGGCGAAGAAGGCAAATTTTACGTGTGGTCAAAACAAGAAATTTTTAACTCCCTCGGCGATGAGACAATAGCTAGTATATTCTGCGAATATTACGGGGTTGGACAGGCAGGAAATTTCGAAGGCAAGAACATACTCAACATTAGATCGTCGTTTGCCGACTTATCACTAAGGTTTAGCCGTCCGCCTGAGATGTTAAAACGAATTATTAAGGATGCGTCTTCTAGACTTTTTGAAATAAGAGAGAAAAGGATAAAACCTGGTCGAGACGACAAGATATTAACCGCTTGGAACGGATTGATGATATCTGGTTTTGCAAAAGGATTCCGAGTTACTAATAACAAACATTATCTTGAGATCGCCAAGAACACGATTGAATTCATAGAATCTAGGGTTACGGGCAATAATGGCAGATTATATAGGACATTTAAGGATGGAATTTCTAAACTCAATGCATATCTTGATGATTATGCATTCTATGTCAATGCACTGCTAGATGTTTTCGAACTTGACTCAAATCCCATTTATCTAGAAAAGGCAATAAAATACACGGACTTTATGCTTCAACACTTTTGGGATCCTGTCGATCGTACTCTTTACTTCACCTCGGATGACCATGAGCAATTAATCGTCAGGACTAAGAGCTTGTATGATCTCGCCATTCCAAGCGGTAATTCGGTAGCCGCATCTGACCTGCTGAGGTTATACCATCTGACTCAAAAGAATGATTACCTGGAAAAAGCAGAGCAGATTATGAAGGCAGGTGCGACATCATCGGCGGAGAATCCCTTTGGATTTGGTCAATTATTGATGGCTATCTATTTGTATGTAAAGAAGCCTATCGAAATAACCGTAAGAACAACAGACAATATTGGTGAAGGGCAAAAGATGGCGAGGTGGATAAGCAAACAGTTCATGCCAAACGCGATAACTGTCATCGTTGAAAATCAATCTCAATTAAGTCAGCTACAAGAATATCCTTTCCTTAGCGGAACGAATTCAGCAAAAACTAACCAAACTGACTATGCTGTTATATGTAGAGACTTTACGTGTTCTGTGCCTATTTATTCTCTGAGCAGCTTGCAGGAACAAATTAAATCTGTTTAATGAAAAACAAACCCAAGCGAGATATGGATTTTTTAATATTCTAGGGCTTCCTTATGTCTA
Organism: Candidatus Nitrosopolaris rasttigaisensis; assembly: GCA_933226995.1. Classification (GTDB taxonomy): domain Archaea; phylum Thermoproteota; class Nitrososphaeria; order Nitrososphaerales; family Nitrososphaeraceae; genus Nitrosopolaris; species Nitrosopolaris rasttigaisensis. Next base: position 3,002 of record CAKOFP010000244.1, read on the forward strand.
TTAAGAGTTGTTCGCCCACCCTCGGGCTTCCGATCTTTTCGTATCGTCTCCTTGGCATTGTGATTTGTACGATCGTCTCTGCATAGGTTTTCACTAGCGTCTGTGGCTGGGAGCTTAAAATTGCTTCTAAGATCGGCCTTACCTGCTCTTTCACCTCTTTATCAGTAATCACTCTATCGATAGACTCTAACATCAACTGCTGTTGGGAGACCGTTTCAAGCTCCAGATCTTCACTAAGTGTAAGAGATACATTGATCCCACTATCGGTGATCTGATTAATTCTATAGCGCAGAGGATCTTCCAATACAAGGTAATTAGAATAAAGTATGCTTATAATATTTTACTCGGTCATGACCGGATTTGATTGAATTACAGTATAAGGAGGAAGTATTTCCCTTGACAGAGCCGATACGAAGGCAGTATTTCCGCGTCTAAATCTCAACTGATCTCAGTCATGCTCGGTCTCTTCTTCATCGATTGTCCATTCTATGTTTTTCTAATCTATTCTTCAGCTATA
>CAKOFP010000245.1 GCA_933226995.1 Candidatus Nitrosopolaris rasttigaisensis
AAAGAACGTAGTGTGGGCCTCCATGTTATCTTTTGCTACAAAAGGAGAGATACTACGTTATAATATAACTTCAAAAACGTTTGATACTTTTATTCTCCACGAACAATTAAGCTTTCCTGTAGGTCTTGCAGTAGACAATAATGATAATTTGTGGGCAGCTGACCATGGGACCAGCATATTTTACAAGTTAAACACCACAAACCACAACATAACAATGTGTGCAACGTCTAAAGCTTCACCAAAGATATATGGTTTAAATGAATCAAGTAGTCTTCCAGAATAAGCATATACTCTCCCTTACTGGATAGAAAAAGCAGCTGATGATGGATCTCTTTGGTTCTACGAACATCAGGGTAACAAGATAGCCAGATTTGATCCTTCAACCGATACCTCGTACGAATACTGGATTCCAACACAGGATAGGTTATGGGTTGATTGTCCGCCTAGCAGTAAGACGTGTGGGATAGCAAATTTTCTGAAGTTCTCAATAGGAGCAACCGGCCAGACATTGTTTGTTGAATGGTCAGAAAATAAAATAGGCCGCATCGCATTCAATAATATTAATCATCCGTTACCCTTTTCTGTTTCAGCTTCACCTCAGGAGCTAACACTTAAAAAAGGTCAGAGTATGGAAATTAAAGTTAATATTTCGACAGTTAGAGTATCTTCTCCCCCTTCTCCCTTAAATGTGAATATTGATATGTTAGCATCAGGGACATTTACTCCCACAGGGGATCTAGGTATTCTACAGGATCCTCTAGTGAACAATCTTTTTCACTAGAACCAATGCACACAAAGGAGGTTTCCTTCATCTTCACTCCAACCACAGATTTGTGGGCAGGAGAGTATACATCAATGCTTGGTGAACAAAATGGTGCGATAACTGTTATGAAGGCAGTCAAGGTACATATTGTTGTTTTACACACAAAGGAAATACTATTCTGAAAGTGGCTAGCTCCGCACATTAAGTACGATTGCCGAAGGTTTGGAGGTTACTTCTCGAATTTAATGGGTCTGATAAAGAAGTCTTAATACTCAAAAATGCTTACCTGATTTCTCTCTTACAAAAGAAGATCAATGGCTATGTCGGGCGTGATGTTCATCTTCGATTAGGAAAAATTTAACACTATTAGTAACAGAAAAGAACTATCGTGAGGGTTTACAAGATATCTGCAGTTACGCTATCAGTTAAAAACATGGAAAAGTCGTGCAAATTTTATTCCATCATACCTGGTTTTAAGGTTGCATATGGGGGATCTTCTAGTGATTCTTTTACAACATTTGAGATTGGAGAGGGTAGTACTTACAAAATGTACCTCAACTTGGAGGTAAAGAGAAACATTGATTCTACTATCCGTCACCATAGCGATACAATGGATTTTGGTAGGATAATATTTTACTCTGTAGATGTAGATGAATTATACTCCAGACTTACGAATGATGCTTCTATATCAGAATTAGTATCATTTGAAAATGAGCCGATGAATGCTTCATGGGGTGAAAGATTCTTTCATATGCGAGACCCAGATGGCTACCAGCTATCATTTGCGATGCGAATAGGAAGAAAAAAATAGGAACAATAGCATTAGCACCAGAATCCTATTGTTACTTTGTTGGCCCGTGTTTTATATGATTATGCTCTGTCAGTTCAGATCCAGTCTTGAATTTCTCGTCACACATACTGCATTTGAATTTTTTCCTATCGAAAGGATTGAATTTCATTACCAATAATATTGATACATCTGCCATATAAATCGCTGAGGTTTAAAATCTCAAAATAACATACTATTAGCTTGATGGCCGCCTCTGCATTTGGGATGTACTTATGGTGGTGGTATCCATATTATGGGACATGCTTAGCTAATTCTATCGAACGACAGTCTATTTCATCTAACTTTTCTGGAACAAAATAACGCTCATGTATTAACTTATCTTGTATATTAATAGCATCTATTACAGTACAATAAGCTCGTACTTTATGTCGGGTAAAAAACATTTCTATTTGTAATAATAGTTTATGATCTGTCTATCTTTCATGTCGTACGCTTTGTCGTGTCGTCATCTTGCATTAAGAATGTACGTAATTTTTCGTATACGAGAGCTGTCTTCTCAACAAACGGTGCATGACCTGCATCTGCTATTGTTTCATATTTGGCCATTGGGAGCTCCTGTCTAAACCTATGATAATATTCAATTGGTATTAGATTGTCCTTTTCACCCCATATGATAAGACAAGGAATATCTTCAATTTGTTTGAATCCGTCTGGTTTAATCTGTGTTGTTGTACTGTTATCGAAAGCGGCTTCAAACGCATGTTTTGCACCTGGCTTTTCAATTGTGTAATCAAACAAATCAACTGCTACGGGAAGCAACCTTGAAGGACCAGCATATAGGTTCTCTAATACTCTTTTGACTTTTTCATATCTTGTTACTGGATTTACCTCGGTCGCTGCAAGACGATAATCTTTCAGCAACGGCGTTGGCCCCTCAAGCAGACCTGAGGAATCTATCAAAACAAGCTTTTCTATCATCTCTTTATTTTGTATGGCAACTTGTGTAGCTATATACCCGCCCAATGAGTGCCCCACAATGCTTATCTTTGTATGCTCCTTCTCCTCTATCCCAATTCTTTCTATAAGGAAATCCATAATGAATTTGCTGAACCCTTTGACTGTATAATCTGCATTCTCTGGCTTTTCACTTCCACCAAAACCTATCAAATCAACTGTTATTGTGTGAAAATATTCTGACAATGCATCTGGAATATCTCTCCAAGCAAGAGATGAGGCTCCAAGCCCATGTATAAATAACACGTGCTCAGCTTTAGGATTTCCATACTCTTTGTAAAACGTACCGACTCCTTTCACAGTTGGAAGGGGCATTTGTATTGAATGTCAAAATTAGCATACTGTGCTTAATATGTTTGCCACCGAGCTTCCGATACTTGCCTATGCCCAGTTCCATAGCGAAGGTAGCGGTTTTATATATTGTACATAAATTCGTCCATGAAGATGATAATAGACTAAAGTTGGCCGAAGCATGTGGTTACACAGTAGATGATAGGCAGAAAGAAATAGCAAGCACCTTCAAACATTTCAAAAAACACTCGAGTGAGTTACATGTAACTATTTAAAGAATCCAACCACCTTTATTTGAGATGGTTATTCCTCAACAAACCTCATTAGTTATTTACACAGTATCTTTGATTGTAACAATACGTGAGCCATCTGCACCTACAATAACGAAACCAATATCTACTAATCCAAAAGGTGGAATGGTAGATCCTGAAAAAAAAGAAGGTAAACATAAACATAACACTGCTAGTAGGCAATTCTAGAAGAGGCAGATGTCCCGATATGTTAAATATTAGTCACCAGGGATACCTTAATGACTGAAAAGATGAAAAAACAGTCTAATCGCTCATGTGATGTTCTAATTATAGGTGGTGGCTCTGCAGGTCTTCGAGCTGCAATAGAGGCTCATGATGCCGGTGTACATGTTCTTATAATAAGCAAGAGTAGAAAAGGAGACCCACATACAGTATTAGCTAGAGGTGGCATTAATGCAGCTCTTGGTACTATGGACCCAGAAGATAATTGGATGATACATGCTGCTGATACTTTAAGAGAAGGGGAATTTCTTGCTGACTACAACAAGGTAGAAGTACTCTGTAAAAATGCACCTGATGCTATAAATGAACTAGTAGGATGGGGTGCTCGATTTCATAGAGAGAAAGATGGCCGGTTAACACAGCGATTTTTTGGCGCCCATACTTACAGAAGGACTGTGTTTTACGAAGATTGGACCGGCAAGGAAATAATTCGTGTATTGATGGATCAAGTTCGTCGACGGAAAATCGAAATTGTAGACAACGTTTACATCACGAAATTATTGAAATCACGTGGTGCAAGTGGAAAAAGAGGTATAGTGGCAGTAGAACATATCAAAGGGGCAACTGGCATAGATGTCAAAAAGAAAAAAATTGCCATATTCGAATGCAAGTCTTTAATCCTCGCGGCTGGTGGATATACGCGAGTCTATGCCGTGAGTAGTTCTAGAATTTTTGAAAACTATGGAGAAGGTGTGGCTCTTGCATATGAAGCAGGTGCCGATTTGGTAGACATGGAGATGGTCCAATTTCATCCTACTGGGATGGTCTGGCCAAGGACAGCAGTGGGTACTCTGGCTACAGAAGCAATCCGTGGCGAAGGAGGTATTTTGCTAAATTCAAAAGGTGAGAGGTTCATGAAAAATTACTATCCCGAAAGAATGGAGCTAGGACCACGTGACGTAGTAGCACGTGCAATTTTTAATGAAATCGCATCAGGTAGGGGTACTAAACACGGTGCAGTTTGGTTGGATGTAACCCATCTGCCAAAGGCAAAAATTTTGGAAAGACTGCCGACCATGTACAAACAGTTCAAACAGCTTGATCAAATCGACATATCCAAGGAGAAAATGGAGGTTGCACCCACGGCGCATTATTCTATGGGTGGGGTCCAAGTAGGTAGAGATTGTAAAACGAAGATTAGAGGTTTATTTGCGGTTGGAGAAGTAATAAGTCAGATACATGGTGCTAATCGTTTAGGTGGAAATAGCTTACTGGATACCGTAGTTTTCGGAAAAATTGCTGGAGGAGCAGCAGCTACCTTAGCAAAGAATTTGAAACCACAATTACTAGGACTGAGTGTTAATAGACAAAACGGATTTGATTATGGAATATTTGTCGCTAAGGATCCAATCAAATTTCGCACTGAAATACAAAAGTTGATGAAAGATAGCGCAGGAATAGTAAGAGAAGCGGGCAAACTACAAGAAGGATTGAAAAAAATTTTGAAGTTAAAGAAGGAATTTTATTCTAAAGATAATATTCTGAAAAAATTCAAACTCAATGAGAATGTTGTTAGAACCTGGGAAGTAAAATCCGCAATGGTTGTTTGTGAGGCCATAATAAGAAGCGCTTTAATGCGACATGAGAGTAGAGGAGCTCACTACAGGTCTGATTTTCCCAAGCTAGACGACAAGAAATGGAAACTAAATATCTCTTGTAAGCAAAAGAGAAATGGCATAGCATTGTTTAGACGGAGAGTTAGAGAAGGGAAAGGACCCTTGAAGGATTTTCTTAAAGCTCACGTCAAAGCAGAGCATCATCGGGAATTCGAATAATGACATAGTCGCTAGTTAATCTTTTATTAGTGGATATGTACCACCTTTTTATACCTATTTGGTGCTGAGCTATGTTATATATTGGTGTAATAGTCTAAGCTTACCAGGCTTGATACATTGTTCTTGGCTCGATTGTCTCTTTAGATGTTATCGTTGGGTGGATAGTAAGCCTCTTTGACTAGGCTCACTATACGAGTCACGTCTGCTTCGTGAATACAGGCCTTATATTCCTGAGCAATGTAAGTACGAACTTTTGGACTCAAGTCAGACCTTATTAATTAATGACGTTTTTTCCAATATTTGATTAGTCTTTGATTCACCCTCCTTAATTGAATTCTTTATAGCTTCTATCGAAAAATCTGTATTCTCGTAGAAGCGTGGTAAAGGCTCATCTCTAATTATGCGAAATATGTTCTTTATTTCTGCACCACGTTCGCGTTTCATTTTAGTGAAAGTATGACGAATCTTTTCAAGTTGTTTCTTATCTATTCTAGCTGGATCAATATTTTTGTCGATTATCTGATAGAGCTCCTCTATATATTTCAGGTATCGCGTTATTACTTTAGCCATCTTTATTTGGTGTTGAGATTTATCGGAAAACATGATATCTCTAGCTCTATGATAGACTTCAGCCAAGTTGTCTGGTAACTTATCAGTTCTCCTAGGATAGTTTTCGACAAGGAAAAGTCTTTTGTCAATCACAGGTGAGGCATCTATAACCTCGCCGAAGGGTGTGTTACTTAATAGACCGCCATCCCAAGCATATACACCTTCTTCTACTTGAACCCAGGGAAAACTATATGATGGATAACCAGAAGTTGCAAGTATATGCTTAGGAGTTATTTTCTGCCTAGAGCTATCGAAAGTTAATGGTTCCGATGATAAGATATTGACCGCAGTCATTATTAGACGTGCGTGAGGATTACCACCAGGTTGAAGTTTATTATAATCAATATAT
>CAKOFP010000246.1 GCA_933226995.1 Candidatus Nitrosopolaris rasttigaisensis
ATATCCAGCCAGTCCAGCAACTCCGAAACTGGCGGCTAATGATGCCACATTTACAATATGTCCTGAATGTCTTGAGAGCATAGATTGCAAGAATACCTTGGTACAATAGACCATTCCAAAATAATTTGTCCTCATGACTGCCTCTATTTGTTCAATGCTCTGGTTTTCCACTTTACCAAATTCTCCAAAGCCTGCATTATTTATCAATAAATCAATGTACCCAAATCTTTCGAGTATTTGTGTTCCCATTCTTAGAACATCTTCCTTTTTTGACATATCACAAGTATATGCTACAATTTCTGCTACTTTGGATTCCGTGACAACTTGTAATGTTTTCTTTAGTTCGAGTAATTTTGATTCTGAGCGAGCTATAAGTATTATTTGACCCGCGCCTTTATTTACAAAATCAAGAGCAGCCTGCCTTCCAATTCCCGAAGAAGCTCCGGTTATTGCTATAATCTTTCCTTCAAACTTTCTCTTCTTTCTGTGGTCTTCGTCCTTTTTCCCCTTTCCTCTCAATCAATCTCGGATATTATTATTGCAGAACCAGCAAATCATTGTTTGCAAAACAATATCGAAAAAGAGGTCAACAAACGATACACCTTTGTTGACAGCTAATCATATCCGTCTTTTATCTCATTTGAATACTGCTGAAGCAGTTTATGGATTTTTGGGTCCCTGACAAACCTGCAATAGGAAGCATCCTGATGTTCTTCGTAGTAATTTTGTGGTAATCCTCTGCAACATAAATCCCTATTTTAGACTAGTCTTCCTGAGTTCCAGTGAAATGCATTTGATAGATCCGAAATGCGTTACGCACATATTCGCATCAGAAACCTTCACCAGCGGTGATTGGAACCCTCGATTGCATCAGTATGAAAAGTTCTTCAGCAGTGGCTTTATCGATCAAAACAGAGGTATTTGTGACAATAATGAACCGAATGTTCTCATTTACCCACTTACAGATCTCAAGTATTCTATTAATCGTGATTGTAATTGAGATGGAGGATGTAGGTCTGGCATATCTGAAAAAGAGCTTCCGTCGGACCGTTGTACTAGTCTCCTTAGTATCTGGCGCTCTACAAGTGGAATAGCCGCTTGGTTACGGGTATTCGCAAATTTGATTCTGTTCTCCACTATTTACTCACTTCCCGACACTAAATAATAGTAGGTTTAGTTAGCTGTTGGCCAACTTTATCATCACTTACTCGACCACCTAGCAATACTTTCCATGGGCCATTATATCTTGCATGAAATATTACTCTCTTATACCTTCGAGGTTTGAGACAACCTGCCATAGCATTGTTCTAATATGCGATTCTATTCTTTTATCTTGACTCATGCTGTCTAATATACTAATAGCGTTTGCTGCTCGAATCGATAAACCAACTTTGGGATCGTGATGTTTCAACAGAAGAAGTAATTCATGTACCCTGCTTTTTGAAGTTCTATTACCTCTACAATAATTAGCACTAATGTTTTCGAGTGTTCCTATTGCAGCAGCCAAGCTTTCTTGGTTAGTTTTGTTCTGTAATAGTTCTTTTTCTTGTTTCGTTATCCTTTTTGTTGTCGTTTTTTCAGAATATGTCATTGTAACTATACCTTACATGTCTATCGTATTACTTGCTATATATCACCTATGTGGTATAGTTTGTCCTCAAATCGATATGTATTTAAGGGAGTTAAGTTATCGGATTAGTTTCCTCAAGCATTAAGGATTCTATATCTTCTGATCGTCTTTCCTTTTTACCATAATTATAATGTTATTTTCAAAGTATGTTACAAGGGCCTTCTTCTTTCTTGCTTTTCTGGTACATCTATCCGGGTCAGTTCTTTGTGGTGAGATAATTGAAGCTTGGGTGGGAGTATAGGATCATCGGGACAACTAAAGGATTTGGCATGTAGACTATGTAGACTGAAGGTCATAATATTTGGAAGTATGGCAACAATGGCGGCTGGAATGGTTCTTACTATAGTAGTCTTTCTATAACTTGCAACATGACACATTCGAAGTTTATGTACTTTCTACAAAAATTCGGCGTGGTCAAAGCGTATGGCTAGGAGTCGGTGTTAATCTGATGTTGCTTATCTCCTTCCCAGGAAACTTCGATTCATCAATGATTAGCCTACCATGTTTTCCAGAATTGCCAGCGTACTACTGCTTCCGCCAAAAATAGGACTACTTTGCCATAGGGTTGGATATAAAGTGGATGCTATTTTTCTCGTCTTTGTTTGTTTTTCTAGTGTCAATCATGTGATGAAGGCTATCGCATAATTCTAACACGTGCGACCCCTTTCCTGTAATTTTATAGGTTTTCTTAATCTCACCATCAGCTAACAAGCCATTTCTCAATAGAAGTGGAAAATACACCTCAAGTTGTGAAAAAGACAGAAAAGCGTCATACATTATTCTGGTTTTAAAAGCGCCATTCTCCTTACTAGCAGATCTTAACATGAGCGTAATTATTTCCGTTCTGTCTCTGTATTTCATATTTGGGATGCAAAATGAAGATTGACTGTGGTTGGATCGGTTATATTGGACATTTTTTTTGTATAGCTATCAGCAAAAGCAACCTTACTTGTTGAAGCTATTGGAAAAGCAATCAAAGCAGCGGCGATAATCACTGAAACAGCAATTGCTGTCGTTGTTGAGATAGCACATAAAGCTGTTTTCTTCATCGATAGGCTATATTCTTAGGAGCATATAACAAAAGCGACGAATTCCATTTGTGGTATTTGACATTCTTGGGATAATAGCTACGATATCTATATTCCATTCGTGGTTGGACAATTATTAGCAATTGAAATAATATTAAGGATATGCTGCTCGACAGTACCCGCAGCCCCTGTTCAATCTATACAACTTCATAAACACTTTTCCACTCGATACTCAAGCCTCGAAATACCTCACAGCTTATCGTAGTCGCTCTTAAAAATCACACATTTTAATCTTAATCTAGCGGTCTGGTATCTTGTGCTGACCAACAAGCAAAACTCGAGGAGTTGGTGGTTTTAATTGCATTAATTAATCTGGACGGCATCCAGACAACTCTTATATCGGAACCGTAAATCAATCCCTGTTTAACTCAGCTGAGCTTATGAAAAATTCCACCATGACACCCGGCATCCGTCAGACTATCAGACGATAAGCCTACCAATTTTTGAATTTTGTTGGAGCAAAGGTCAAAAATAGTTTTATGAATTCTTATAAATAAGAGAAGACTATTTGCAAGTTTATGAATAACAAAACCGCAATATTGACTTTAATACTGGTGAGTGTTGCAGCGGTATCTACTACTTCAATACTCGCTAGTTACAAAGCACAAGCAGCAGTGACATCATCGTCAACGACGACAGGAACAGCAACAGGAACGAAACCTAATGCCGAAATTAAGGTTGGAGGAGGTAATGCAACTTATCCCTTCATGGGATACAATCCACAAACGGTACAAGCAAAAACTGGTGATACTATAGTTTGGAATGCTGTATCTCCAATAGCTGAACCGCACACAGTGTCCTTTGTTTTAGATAATAAAACCATGACAGCGCCAGATGTTCCATTTGCTGCTTCTACTTTGCCACAACTCTCTGCGCTTCCACCAGGCTCTAATGGTCAGCCGACGGTAATGCCTAGTCATCAGGGCAATGGTGTAATAATTGTAGGAGCAAATGCGAGAGCTAATCTGCCAACGATAATTGACAAGACCGGGAGTCCCAGAATGATAAATGCGACGACTCCGTATCACATGGATGGAACTGAGAAATACGTTAACTCTGGAATATTAGTAGAAAAACTACAAGAACAGTTCTTCCCTGGATCTTCAAATTCATTTGCTATAACTTTTGAGAAAGCAGGAACCTATTCTTACACCTGCGTATTCCATCCATGGATGACAGGACAAGTTGTAGTAAAGTAAGACCAACGAACGAGCATATTCCTCTTATTTTTTTATTTTATTGATGGTTGCTACAAATATGATCAACGTATCTCAAAATGTTAACTTGCCAGGTTAGATTAGAATAATCAGTGCATTACTTCAAAAAATGGAGAGGAGGAGTCATCTTGATCCGATAATTTTCATTTTTTAGCTCCGGTTATAAAAACACCATATTTCTTTGATACATCAACAAGCCCGGCCAACAAGGAGCACAAGGCGGTGGTGGAGAACATTTATCATCAGTGGTACTCCAAATTGTTCGAAAAGATAGACCAGCCACTAGACATTTCAGTCTGTCGTCTCAGGCGGCCTTGTTACCATTATCAAAATTGCCTCCTTTTTATCAAACATGGAAATGTTCTAGTAGTTGTATGTTAAGCCTGTACTACACTTACCTGATCCAACATTATAACAAATACAACCATCATCTTTTTTGATTCTCACATTTTCAAATGAAATTGGATATTGTTTATCTGAACCCTCGTTGTTTGGTATCAATGCATTATATGGTCTATAGGTTATAGACTCCAAGTCGGTGGTATCATCAGCCAATCCATACACAAGCTGAGATATTTCTACCAGGTACCTTGTTGGATATGGAAAATTACCCATCTTATTCCACCATTCTAATCCGGTAAAGTGATTCAACCCTTCGAATACAAACTGCCTATTCATTGATAACTCGAACCTTTCTGTTTGCTTCGAATTTTGATCCTCGAGTAGATAACTAATAGTTTGTCTTTGTGAATTCATAATAATTTGACGGGAATATGAATGGCTAACTATAGGTAATACCTGTCCGAATCTGTATTGATTTACGCCTTGAAATATAGCCTCAAAGTAATTCTGGTTGTCAAACTGGCATATCAGGTTGAGTTCAATTGCTACATTCTGAATATTGAAGAGCTCAAGCAAATAGAGCATCCAGGATTTATCAGGTATTTGATTGCCGAAATCTTCAACTAGTGTTATAATATCTGATATGGCAATAACTCGATTAGGGAATCGTGGTTTCTGAGCTTTATCTAGAACATAACAA
>CAKOFP010000247.1 GCA_933226995.1 Candidatus Nitrosopolaris rasttigaisensis
ATATTTGCTTATGTTGTAGAAAAGGTATATCGCAAACAGCCGGTTGGGGCTACCACGAATCAATAGTAAAAGAATGGGCTTGTCACTTTTTGTAACCCTGGAAAAAGAAGCTACAAAGTTATAACGACCTTTTCTAAAAAAAACGGTAAGGCAAATTGATAGGTCGTCAGCTAGATTAAAGTAGCAGTTGTCCATGTTGTTTAGTTACACCTGGGCCCACGTTAGTGTTACTTCCTTGAACCACATAACCCAAATCTGTATCGATTAGTTGTAGCTGCGCATTGTGTCGTGTTGTGTGAAGCTCAACTCACCCCAAGTCTTAAACTGATAATATTAACAAGTCCTTAACTATAAAATCATATTAGGCATTCTCCATAGAATGTGTTTGGCTTGCCTAACAGGTCTAGAACAGCTTCGTGGCTAAAAGATTACGAATCGGCAGAAAAGTACTTATCTTCTCTCATGCTTTTAGAAACGAATGCCATTGCTTCTTTGAAAAGGCCAAAAGCCTTTTTGTATTCACTTGGGTCATTGTATTTTATTATCACCCATTCCTTCATTCATCATCTGACTGATTGGCATGCTAAATGTAAATGTCGCGCCTTTACCATCAGCATTATTCTCAGCCCATATCTTCCCGCCATGAGCTTCTATAATGCTTTTAGAAATATACAAACCTAAGCCTGTGCCTCTAGAAGAATTTGTAACAAATTTTGAAAACAGCTTAGTCATAATATCTGGTTGTATTCCTGGACCAGTATCTCTGATACTTACAAAAGCCTCGCTACCTTTTTTTTCTGTGTTAATTATGATGCTTCCCTCTTTACTGAATTTAGCAGCATTACTTAATAAATTGGAAAGAACCTGTGTCAATCGTGCTCTGTCTGCTTCTATAAGGATGCGATTAGTACTGTTGTTTTTGGTTGCATTGTACTCTAAATCTACTCTTCGATTATCAATTTCGTAGCGAGCATCACGAATAGAATTTGAAATTATATCATCTAGATCAAGTGTCTCCATATCCAGATGTAATGTCTTGCTCTCGATTCTTGTCATATCTAAGATGTTTTGTTCGAGTCGGAGCAGCCTCCTCGCATTTCTAATGATTATGTCAAGGACCTGCTCATCTTCTTTGCTGAGCTTACTGTTGTTACTCTCTCCTCCTCTTTTCCCATACCGAAGAATTTCTGATAAACCTAATATTGGCTGTATAGGAGAACGCAATTCATGTGCTGCCACATTAATGAATTCATCTTTTAATTGATCTTTGTATTTGAGTTCCTCGTTTGCTGCTTCAAGTTGCTTTGTTAAATCATTCTGTTTTTTAGTATAGTCTCTTACAGAACCTATCATGGAATTAAAAGATTCGCTAAGAACAGAAAGTTCGTCATTACCTTTTTGTTTGACTGATACATCAAGGTTCCCCTTTTTTACTTTAGACGTTGCCTGAGTCAGAGCAAATATTGGCCTAAGCATTCTTGCAACAAGATACAAGATTAACACTAGAATGCCAATAATTAGAATCGCAAACAGGATTTGTGATAGTATGAGGTTCTGAGAATTCTTATCTGTTTGCTGTCCTAGCAGTGTAACCAATTTGTCAGAGGATTCAATCAAGTTGGATGCCATTGATTCGAATACTTTCCTTGTTAGTGACTGATCCGTAGTGGTTCTTGCCTGAGGTGATGTAAGCAGTTTATTAGTAACATAGGTTTTGAAAACGTTCCATCTTCCATCAACAGCATTCCAGAGATCCAAAAAGGTTGAAGGAAGAGGTTTTATATCTATACCTGAAATCATTCCTCCTTGTTTCAAGGTTATGATATTTGATTCCAAGTTATTCGTAGCAACTTTTAGTTGTGAGGTATCGGATGATACTCCATACAGATATTTTTCAGTTTGTAATAAAATGTTGGCAGTAAGATATCAATTCTTGCCAGCAATATTAATTGAATTTCCTAATGATGATTGCTGAGACTGAAAATATGCTAGCACACCGAAACTAGTAACAATTAAAACAATTTCTATTATAACCAAGAGCGTGATTTTTAAGAGAATTTTAGAATTTATTCTTTGTAGCCAGGTCGACAACTAACTTTACACGCCTCTCCTCCTGCTATTCATGATCACTAGGGTTCTCCATCCATCCATCCATCCATCCATTCGTTCAAAATTGGCATTGTCTTCTCTACTCCTTAATTTGACCCTTCATTCCAGATCTATTTATGTTCTGGTAGTTGCAGATATAGATTACTGAATATGGACCAATCTCAGATAGTTGTCTGTGCCTTGTAACGAAATTGAAAGACAACAAAAGAACTTATTGGCATTCGAGCGATTTAGCTTTTATCATGTCTTATATCCGAGAAGTCTACCTATGAATCTGAACTCAATCCAATTCTGCCTTAATTCGTTTAACCAAATAATCTATTGTCACCGGCTTTTTGAGAAAACATCCCAAGCTTAATGTTGGATAAATTTCTCTTAATGCTTCCCGATTTATTTCCCCTGAAGTCATGAAGCAAACCCTGACATTGATATCTATTTCTAAAATCTTTTCACAAAGTTCAAATCCATTCAGATTTGGCAGATCAATGTCAACCAATAGTAGATCATAAAAATCTGGTTTGAATTCGGATAGTGCCACTAACGGGTCATTGTAGGTATATACCTCAATATTTTTGCTGTCGTTGTTATGACTATTATTGCTACTTTCTATGCCTAACTTGAATGTGACAGTAATATCAGGTTCATCGTCTATAATCAAGATTTTTTTCCAAAATCGTTGTTTCTCTCTTTCAGTAATGGCCCCATAGGATAGATTTCTTATATCTTCAAAAAATTTCATTGGCATGTAATAAGTCATTTCGCAAATGCTAGGTTATTTGCTTCTAATTTGTATTGTGGTGGTACCATTGATAATTTCCTCTATCCTCTTCATTGAAGATGACCCAAAGCGATGAGAGGGATACTCATTTGAGTCCGCTTTGAATCCACTTTCCAGCGCTCCTAGTAATGCAAAATTAGTGTCGGCTTCATCGTCAACAATGAAAATCCTCTTTGACATAATTATTGGTCGGTAGCCTCCTTTCCCATCATCCTACATCATCTTTTTTTCTTTTTTTCTTTTTTTCCCACTGTTCGGATTACCTCATTTGCTATGCCCTCACTAAGGCCAACTTTACCTGCCTAAACATACAGGGCTTTATTGATTTGTCATGAATTTTGCAGGCCGTAAAGTGCCATGCTGCTTCGAGTGCAAGGAAGACAGTTGCAAAGCCGAGGCCTAAATATGCTATATTTTCTAACACCTATGGTCTAAGATGATTGAAAGATATAAGACTGTTGGATATAATATTTAACAATTGACAAGTACTGTATCTGTAATAATCGGTATCCCAAATGTTTAATATCCAAAATGTTGGATGTATCATCCATTTGTAAGCACCCTCTTGCGATGTCATCATCGAAAACCTGTAGAAACGTCCCATTGTCGCGAGGCAGCATGATAACAATACGAGAGCACGTCGACTAAATTGTCCAGTGTGACCATTAAAGTATACTCGATGTGATTCGATAATTTTGTAAATCAGATTTGAAATTTGAAGAGTTTAGAGTAAGACAGACAAAGCACACAAATCACACATTGGCATCGACAAAGATGTTTGAATATCTG
>CAKOFP010000248.1 GCA_933226995.1 Candidatus Nitrosopolaris rasttigaisensis
ACGACACCTAATCCTTGCCATTGTAGCTTCAATAGTGGTTATTATTACAACTACCACAACCATTCTTTTAACTCCTGCGGAGACTACTATCCTGTTACCAGAACCTCGTAGTAGGATCAGTGGTTCCAGTAGTAGTGTTGGTGTTGCTGGGGGGCCGGCTCCAAACGATGGGAGCAGCAGAAGCAGTGCTGCTGCTGGGGGAATTGGAATTAGTTCGATTGTGCAAAACATAGAATCGCCATCGGCCATAGATGTGTCAAAAGACGGGCGAATATTTTTTGCCGAAAAAATGGGTGAGATCATGGCGATGACTGTTGACAATGGAAAACTTGCTGGGCATCCAATCCTAAATATTGGAGCTGTGCAACTCGGAGAAGACGGGTTACTTGGCCTTGCCTTAAGCCCTAACTTTATTAAAGATCATTTGATGTATGCATATTACACATTTGCAAATGGGAACAAAATATTTAACAGAGTCATGATGCTCAAAGAAATTGGCGACAAAGTTGTTGATTCGAAAGTGATTATTGATGCTATCCCGGCTGCGGAATTCAATAACGGCGGGAGAATAAAGTTTGGGCCTGACAACAAATTATATGTTTCAACAGGGGACGCAATGATGCCCAATCTTGCTCAGGATCTCAACTCACTTGCCGGTAAGATCTTACGAATTAATCCTGATGGAACTATCCCTCGTAATAACCCAGTTTCAGGTTCGCCTGTTTATGCTTTCGGCTTTCAAAATGTGCAGGGACTCGCATGGCATCCGAAGACAAACCGACTGTATGCACTCGACGAAAGTCGATCAGGTAACGATGAAATTAACATGATAAAACCTGGGGGGAATTATGGATGGCCAATAAAGGAATGTGCTCTCGGCAGCACCATTAGTAGTACTAGTAGTACTAGTAGTGGTATTAGCAACACAGCTAATACACAGCATGGCGGTAGTAAACTCGAAGACCCAGTAATATGTTTCAGCCCCGCTCTTGAACCCAGCGGCGCTATATTCGCTGCTTCAAACAGACTGGGGTATCAAAACGATCTACTCATCGCTAGCCTGAGGGGATACTTGCGTGAGATTAACTTGGATTCCAACACTCAAAGTACTATATTGGAAGGCTATGGTAGACTGAGGGATATCGTTGAAGCACCTGACGGCTCGCTTCTCGTTGCGACAAGCAATAAAGATGGATTCGGTATTCCAGGCCCGAATGATGACAAGATTTTAAGAATCAGATAACTCTATAATAGCTGTAGTCATTGAGCAGTTAGATTTTGGACTCGAAGAAAAAATTTCGCGAAATGGATCGTAGTGAGCGTCTAAATTACTTGAGGAAGGAAGCAGATCTCTCGGAGACGGACATTCACACCATCACAGACCCCAATGCGGCCTTTGATTTTGACAACGCCAATCAGATGATTGAAAATACAATTGGAATATTTTCACTTCCTCTTGGGATTGCAACAAAATTTATGATAAACGGGAAGAAATACCTGATTCCAATGGTTATAGAAGAGCCCTCCGTAATTGCTGCTGCAAGCAATGCAGCGAAGATTGCAAGCCAAAGAGGGGGCTTTACGGCAACCAACGTCGATGAAGCACTGATGATAGGTCAAGTGCAAATAGTCTCTATACCACCGCTTCTCGCGGGATCAACTAAAAAGAAGATTTTACAGCACAAAAGCGAATTACTAAGCTTGGCAAATTCGAATAGTAGATCCGTTATTGCAAGAGATCTTCAGATCAGAGAGATAGAAGACAAAAGTCAAAATATGATGGGCAAGATGCTAATCGTAGAGTTAATTGTTGACACTAAAGATGCAATGGGAGCCAATATAATAAATACAATGTGTGAGGCAATATCTCCAAGACTCGAAGTTTTAACAGGCGGCAATGTCATTGTAAGGATACTTTCAAATTATTCGACTAGACGCCTCGTAAGATGCAAGGCGATATTTGACAGAGATAAATTGGGTGGAGAGGTGATTGTAGACCGTATTTTATACGCATACGCTTTTGCGTATTCTGACCCGTATCGTGCAGTAACTCATAACAAAGGCATAATGAATGGTATAGATGCAGTAGCGTTGGCAACAGGACAGGACATTCGCGCTATTGAAGCGGCAGCTCACGCGTATGCTGCCAGAGATGGGACGTACAGATCTATGACAAGGTGGTACAAGACAAAAGACGGCGATTTAGCTGGTGATCTAGAGTTACCTTTAGCAGTTGGTACAGTTGGCGGGGTAGTATCAGTTCATCCCATGACCAAACTTGCAATAAAGATTTTAGGTGTGAAAACAGCCAAGGACCTTGCAGCAGTATTAGCTGCAGTCGGCCTTGCTCAAAATTTTGCTGCAATGAAAGCCTTGGTGTCGGAAGGAATTCAGGCAGGTCATATGAGACTGCACGCTAGAAATATTGCGGTGTTGGCAGGGGCCAGAGGCAATTTAATTAAGTTAGTAGCCCAAAGGATTGCCGATGAGAAGAATGTGAACGTACGTAGGGCTAAGGAAATTATTGCCTTGATGACTGAAGAGGATCTTAATAATAATACCTACAATAATAATAAGTAATATATGCCTCCCATCAACAGACTTTGCAATTGAGTTGTCTAGTATGCCTACCGTAAAATTTGCAATTCCCAAAGGTAGTATTGAGGAAGCCACATTCAAGGTCCTAGAGCAGGCCTGGCAGAGCATCAGTGGCCGGGGACGTACATATCGAGTGAAGCTGAGCGACCCAGAGATAGAGGTTAAGGTTTTACGCCCCCAGGAGATACCAACCTACGTGCAGGAAGGCTTCTACGACGTTGGAATCACAGGTAAAGATTGGGTTAGGGAGGCGAAAGCAGATATTACAACGTTACGAGATTTAGAATACGGAAAGGTCAAGCAGGTTATAGCCGTCCCAGAAACGTTTGCAGTAGAAGACCTGACAGGTCTGATTGAAGAATTTGCAGCAAAAAAGAAGCCACTTCGGATATCTTCCGAATACCTCACAACTACTTCTGCTCATTTTAAATCCAATAAGGCTTACCAAAAGCACTTCGGCAAACTAGATCCTATGATAATAACCCCGTGGCTAAGGGTAGGGGAAAACAAGAACGTACAAATATTCCTTTCATTTGGGGCTACTGAAGCAAAACCCCCAGAAGATGTCGATGCAATATTTGATATTACTGAAACCGGTACCACATTGGGACAAAACAATTTAAAAATAATTGATACAGTAATGGAATCGTCAGCGGTAGTTGTCGCCAATAGAACCGCCCTAAGAAATACAAAGAAGAGAGAAAAAATCGCCGACATGATTGCCTTACTGAGGGGTGTCGTTGAAGCCCGTAAAAAGCTTCACATTTTCGTCAATGTAAAGAAAGAAAATCTAGACCATTTGTTGAAAAATATGCCTGCTTTGAAAAAGCCGACAATTAGCGAATTAAGCGAGCAGGGATGGTATGGTGTCAACACCATCATTGACAAGAATGAATTTATCAAACTTGTTCCCATGATGAGGAAGATTGCACAAGGCCTAGTTGTTATGGAGCCTCGGCAAATTCTGCCGCTAGATGAGATAAATCTAGAAGAGCATGCTTGATAAAGACGATAATAGTAACAAACGCCAAAGAAGACGCGGCTAAGTTGCGCAACTCGGGCATCAGTATTTCTGATCAGCTAATTCAGGGAGTAGCTTCTATCATGAATGACGTGGCTGAGCGTGGTGATGCTGCAATTATAGACTATACCGAAAAGTTAGACGGAGTTCGGTTAAATTCATTAAAAGTTACAGAGGAAGAATTCGAACAGGCGTACTCTATTGTTACGAAGAAGCAGATTCAAGCAATTAACGTCATTAAGAGACGTTTAATGGAAAGCGAAGTTTCCGTCATGAATCATCTAAAAGGAATCACAATTTCATCGGATGGGATAAAGGTACACCGAATAATTCAGGCGATTTCTAGTGTCGGATGTTATATTCCCGGCGGTAATGCTCGTTATGCTAGCACGATGGTAATGTGCGCTGTTCCTGCAAAAGTAGCTGGTGTAAAGAGAATAGTGGCAATATCACCTCCGCTAAGAGACGGAACAGTAGATCCTCTAACCCTTGTGGCCGCCAGGATCTGTGGAGTCAAAGAATTTTACAAGATAGGAGGCGTACAAGGGATTACTGCTCTTGCTTACGGAACACCCGCTATAGATAGAGTTAGTAAAATTGTTGGTCCAGGTGGAATGTTTGTTACCGCCGCCAAATTTCTCGCCTCAAGAAAGGTTTCAATAGACATGGTGGCAGGACCTACGGAATTACTCGTTTATGCAGATTCAAAGTCAGACCCAAAATTGATCGCGTTAGATTTAATTTCACAGGCCGAGCACAGTTATGACACCTTTTGCGGTTTAGTTACAACCTCTAAGCAATTGGCGCGACGTGTCTCTGCCGAGATAAACTACATCCTTAAATCTAATAGTATCTCCCGCGCTGATATCGTAAGGAAGAGCTTGGAGAAGAACGGGTTTATTGCCATCTGCAAACAGCGATCTACTGCGGTAGAATTTATAAATGAAATAGCCCCAGAACATCTGCAACTGGTATGCAAAAATGCTCGAGCAACGTCTAAAAAGATAACATCGTCCGGACTTGTATTAATCGGAAAATATACTCCATCTTCAGCTAGCGATTATTGTTTTGGGTCCAACCACATTCTGCCGACGCTCGGCTTCGGAAAATCCAGAGGATCGCTTTCGGTTCTCGACTTTTTAAAACTGGTGTCTACTATCGAAGCAACCAAGTCTGGACTAGAGAAAGTACAACGCAATATCAGAGAAATTACATCAGCTGAAGGACTAATCAATCATTACTTAGCCGTGCAGGAAAGAACGATGGCCAAATGAAAAACTGGCTGTCAGATAGATTAGATAAAATTTGCAAACTGGATGCATACTTAAAGCCGGAGAGAATCAAAGATTCAATAAAATTAGATGCGAATGAGAATTTCGCTCTTGACAGTAAATTCATCTCGAATATAGCCTTACATGCTATAAAGCAGACTGATCTGCGCGAATATCCACTCGAACAATTCGAAGACCTTTATAGACAGCTTTCAAATTATTCGGGTGTCGATAAAAAATACCTAGGGATCGGGAGTGGATCCGATCAAATAATTGAATTGATCCTTTCCATCCTTGGAAGAAATCAAAAGGCCAGCATTTTTACTCCAACATTCTCTTATTTCATAAATCGATGTGAATTGCATGATATTGCGTTAGATAGAGTGCCACTAACTAGAGACGCCGAGCTACCGAAGTTGGAATTCTTGAAGAGAGCCGCACGCTCTGATATAATATACATTTGTTCTCCTAATAACCCTACAGGTAATCAATTTGGTGAGAAACTGGTTTTAGAAATCATAGACACACTCGAAGACAAGTTGATCTTAATTGATGAAGCCTATGTTGAATTTGGTAATTATAATCTAGCTCCACATATTGCAAAATACGACAATGTCGTGATATTGCGTACTCTTTCTAAAGCATTTGGTTTGGCAGGAGCCAGAATAGGATATCTTATTGCGAATGAGAGGTTTGCAGAGATATTTAGAACAACGATCCAGTCGCCTTATCCTCTAAACAGTTTTTCGTTAGCAGTAGCAACCCTAGCCCTCTCTTATGAGCGCCGTGTAAGACAAACTGTGGAATTAATCAAGAGAGAACGAAAAAGGGTGTTTGATGAGCTCTCTGAGATGAACGGTATAAAGGTCTTCAGGTCCGATGCAAACTTTATTTTCCTTGAATCCTATGATAGTTATGGAAGGATTTTAAGTGTTTTAAAAAAAGAAGGATTATCTGTGAAAGCGTTCGGAGATATTGATGGACACAAAGGTTGCATAAGGGTTACAATCGGAACAAGTGAAATGAACGATAAATTTCTCAAATCAATATCGAACGCAATCTAAACAAGAAGTTGAAAAACAGATGGTTGGCTGCAAATCATATAAAAAAATTCAGCAAATTACCGTTATTGAACTCTGAGTGTGTTCTTTTTGACGTTGATGGCTGCCTAGTCGATATAAGGAAATCCTACAACGCTGCCATTAAAAAAACTGTTGATTTTATACTCAAGTATGTTGCTACTACAGCACCAATAGATAGCTTCAGGCTTACCAATCTGGTATCTGACAACATCATTCTAAAGTTTAGACAAACAGGAGGTTTCAACAATGACGTCGACACAAGTTATGCAATATGTCTTGCAGAGCTTGCTAACCCCCACAAAAATGTTACCAACGCCAGAGAGTTCTTAAATAAAGTAGCTGCAAATTCCGATGAACATGGAATAATTTCCGTTGAAAAATATCTAATGTCTTTAACTTCATCTACTATTATAAAAAACCTTAAAGAACTCTTAGATTATCCTGCCCCTGCCGGTAAGAGAAGTGTTATTGCAACAGTATTCGATGAATTTTTCTATGGACCAGAATTATTTAAAAAATTGCACAATCTTGAGCCGAGATTTTACTTTGGAAAACCGCTGATTGAAAATGACAGGCTTGTGATAACTAGAAGAACAATGGACCACCTCGCAAGGAGATTTGGTGGCAATCTAGCTGTAGTATCAGGCAGGAGCAAATTAGCTGCAGAATATTCTCTCCAGCCAATATTAGACACTCTCAAGCAAGAATCCTCCGTATTCCTAGAAGACGAAAGGAGGGAGTATGCCAAGCCAAATCCCTATGGGATTATGAAGGCTATGAAAAGCATGGGCACCTAAACCGCGATTTATGCCGGGGACTCTTACGAGGACTTGATAATGGTCAGAAGGGCTGAGGAAAAAACTCATCTCAAAATTGCATTTTGTGGTATCTATGGATGCAGTTCGCAACCTCTGGAAACGATGAGACAATTCAAAGAAAAAGGCGCAGACGTCATAATTCAAGATATCAATCAGCTACCAAAGATATTAAATAAAGTATCGGTAAAAGAGTGATCGCGTTTGGTCGCTTATCCACATAATACCACACAGAGAATTTCAAAAATTAAGAGGGCCACCAAAGAGACACGGGTTGCAGTACAAGTGAATATTGATGGTACGGGTAAAACAGCGGTAAAAACAGGTCTTTCTTTTATCGATCATCTAATTG
>CAKOFP010000249.1 GCA_933226995.1 Candidatus Nitrosopolaris rasttigaisensis
GGGTTATAAAATGCGCATTGTAAAACGCTTACCGAATTTGGGTACCGACTATCTAGCACTAGGCAGCTGTCTGGCTTGATTACATTCGCAAATGCATTTCTAGGATTTTGCTGAAGTGACAAGCTCGCCAAGCTTCTATTATAAATACATGTAACAACAAATACATTAGTAACAAAAGAGCTTTAGGTAGAAAGACAAACACAGCTGACTTTGTCTTTTTTCAAGAAGTATTGTTGTTGTAAATTGCTCTAATTATTTTAGATGATTTGATATGAGAACAATAGATCTTTTAGGCAAAATTCTAGGTCAAGGTTGTCATGCTGAAATATTGGAGAATACTGCTGCTGGATTATTGTTAGTGGTGAAGGCTGAGAATAGATTAACTAGTTCTGTTGGCACCATGATACGAAATGAAGGATTCAGATTTAGATATTGCTACAGCGAAACAGATGGTAAAACTGTAATTATTTTTAGCAGAAGCAGCAATAACGATGGTTATGAATGACCATATGTCGAAAAATATAACGGAGGCCGGACATCCCGGCGTCGTAATCTGACGTAATGGTCTCCCATAACGTGGGTACTCGGGGCGGATGGTATCCATTACTGATTCGCGAAAATGCTTTACCTTTGTAAAATACATCCATCTGGTACCTGAGCCTTCCAGCAAGACTTTTATGATTGTCGTAGTTTACATGGATTCGAATAACAAATGGCCTTTAACTATCCCAAACACCTGATCTCTTTAGCAGTTGTTTGTATGACTTTGTTATTAATTAGTACATCTTCATGGCCACAGCCAAAGCCGGTCTATGCCCTACAACTTTCAGATCAATCAGCTATTAAATTATTGGCTTCATCATCAGGTTCTTCTCCTTTCTTCCTACCTCTGCCATCCAGTCCTCAAAGCAATAGCACCAATTCTACCACAGCAGCAGCGAGTGCGGCCAACTTCCTGACTTACCAGAACTCTACTTATGGAATCAGTGTTCAACACCCTTCCAATTGGATAAAGGAAGAAAATCATAACTCAACTTCCCCTGGCCACATAGTTAAATTCAGTTCACCTCAAGGCACGCCCCCTGCAACAGTTAATATTATAGGTGGAAATCGGCTGCCATTAAATGTGTCACTTGAAGAATTCAGTGCTGCGTCAATCAATAATTTGCGCCAGTCCTTCCCCCGTTTTAATTTGCTAGAGTCAAGCTCGACTACTCTGGGTGGTTTTCCCGCTCACAGAGTAGTCTATACAGCAGAAGTAGCGCCAGGATTTGGAGTTAAGTTTATGCAGGTTTGGACAATAAAGGATGCACGAGACTTCATCATTACAGATGGTTCGTTGCCAAGTGATTTCTCAAATTATTTACCAACTATACAACATATGATCAACTCCTTTGCATTTATTCCAACAACACCAGCAACCCAACCAGCCAACAATGCAACTACACCAGCAATCAATCAAACTGGACCACCATCAGTAGCGAATGGGACATCCTCCACACCATTGAGTAACCGAACTTCACTATCATCAATTCTTCCCTTTACGAATAACATTTTCAACGGCTCATCACTCTCAGGGGTTGTGGGTATAAGCAGTGTAAATGGTGTCAAAGTTACTGGAGTAAATCTTGGTAATAATGAAATATCTGTAACATTAAGACATATACTAACAACTGGAATTAATAACGTAAGCAGCGTTCCACCTTCAGTTACAGTTACGGTTATAAGATTACCTACGAATCTCCAAGATCTAATGTCATTGGCTGCAGCTTCGGGCAGCATGAGAAATAGTACTAGCATGATGATGGCTAACAACGCGAACCCCGTGAACGCTATGATAGGACAAGGAATTGGTGGAGTGGGAGCAAATGCTACGACACAGAATAATCCACTGAAAGCATTAGCATTGTTGAAAAATATTCAGATAGGAAGTAGCCGTATACTCAATGCTGATTGGAGATTGCCTCAAACTACTACGATGGGGTTGATTGGTGCCAGCAGTGGATCATCTAATTCAACCGCAGATTTCGTAATAGTCACAGTCGTTCCCTTTACAGGTAAGACTAACAATCTGACTGGGTAAAATAGACTATTGTTTACATTCATGTGGGCAAGCATCCTATCCTAAGTTAAAGTTAGCCGAACCTTTTTTTCTCGCTCACCTTTCAATATCTATTAACCGAACTTCAAAATGAAGTATGTGAGGGCTGCTACGAGTAGCCTCGTCTACTATAGGGGTTGAATTAGTAGACGATGAAGATCTAGGACAGAAGTGGATAGAAAAAAATAAGTCATAAAGCGCGCCCAACTCTTATGCGATTCGTGTTACTAATGATTGGATACGTTGCAATTCTAGAAAGGCTGTCCTGAAGCTATACAAGAACAGGTTATCTGGTTAGTGCATAATATCAGAATTCATCCTCGTTGTATCTTCCACAAAACTCTAAAATTCTGGAACATTTAAAAAAGAGTCATCGACAATGAATGGTGGAAGAGCATAATAGTGACAGGCAGGCATGTATTTGTTTTACTGATACTGCTAATGATCATTTGTATTATTAATACTATGTTTACAATCACTCAGGCTTATGCTGATTCACTCAGAAACGCTTTGCCGCAGAGGATCGGCAACTATAATGTGGAAATGAAAACAGACCCGACGACTCCAATTTCGGGTCAGAATGCCAAGATTTTTTTGAAAATTACTAGTGTTAATAGGGATGATCTTGTAGATCTTCCAATTATTATAAATGTATCTAAAGATGGAGTTAGACAAGAAACAACACATCCGATATTTGTGCCATACGGTCATTATACAGATGAATTTATTTTTAAAGAACCTGGTATCTACTCGCTAGATGTTATTATTCTAGATGATGTTTATACAGGTCAAAATCTTACTGTCACATTTCCTATTACTGTGACGACTCCCTTGCTTGGTTACTTTTCAAATTCTTCCTCTTCGTCAGTACCCTTTATAGCAACTATCGTTATTATCGCAAGCACAAGTGGAGTAATTTTAATTTATAAAAGGAAGAGACGAGCGGCAAAAAAATATTGAGCATACGGGGTGAAGATAGATATTAATTAGTATCCCAAATTTTGGCTCCTTCACAGTATGGTGGGAATGTGAACTATAAGACAATAATAAGATACTGAAGAGATTTTTGGTATTTCGTTAACTCGATCAATTCTACCTCAAATGTGCTGAATTTCATCTCACCCAATCAATCACGGATCCTAGTTCAGACGTAATTGCTGAGTGTTTTTCAGACGAGGTTTCTGAATCATTTATACAACTCTTTGGAATGATATTTATTCCGACCGTTCGTTTCTTTCGTAGCATCATAAACATCATAATATGGAAAAGTGGTGTCGGGATATGGGCACTAATAGGGTATAATTGCAATTGTTTCTACTGCTGACGACTTCGATTGTAGCCGTAATATGGGACCAATACGCTCGATTCCAAGCACATTCACGCCGACATAGTAACACAATAAGCTGGTTTATTTAGTTTCTTGAATACGCAAAATTAACAGAACTCCTAAACATTCTAAATTTTAAGTTAATTAAGTTGATTTTGTCGTAGATAAGAGGATTCAAGTTAATGGAATCAATTCATTAAATTTCTTACAACACGGACATTGTAATACCAATCCCAATCCGTCTGGGGTATGAAATTGATGCTGTATCTGCTCTTCACTCACATTTTTAGCAAGTATAAAATTACAATTACCACAAAGAAAACAGACATCACCGTCCCCCATGAAATATGTGCCTTTGCCCGATGTTTGCTTGAGGACCACTCTAGTCCCTTCTTGTGGCTCTGATGTTATCATACACTTCATGTCAGCCATTTTCTACGTTGACAATAAGCTGATATAAACATGTTTTTTATTGTTCTGCCACTTCGGCCGCTTATTATTGCCATTCAACCTTTCACATATGAGGAATTCAGAATGCCGCTGTGTCTTACATTAGTGGCTATTTTGTCATCCATTTAAAACACTACCTAAATACCGATGTACCGAAAAATTTGAAATCTGCACTCTTTATCCCACAATGAATCAAAACCTTCTTCCTCAGCTTATCTTGGTAGCATGATTACATTTCTTTAGTTGCCTATTCATCTATTTGAGGTAAGCGATGCCGAGATTATGACTGTGTTATTACATTTTTTATCTTAGAAGAATTGTCCCGTATCCTTCGCTCGGGTGTAAAGATAAAAGTCACACACTTCGCAGAAATAGTAGAGACTGTCGAAGCGAGAATATAAGGTCATGGTATCGGAGCAACGGGGACATTCAATTTCAAATTGGACTTCTATCTTTGTGCTGTTGTCCTGTTTCTCATTCTTCTCATCTAGTTGATGATATTGAAAACTATTTGAAGCACTGATGCGCGTTAATAGCCTTTTGCTTACCATATTATTATTTGACCTCTTAGTCAGGTATCCTTCACCGTAAGTTACGACCCGTGGAAACAAAAGTCTATTGCCAATAAACACATTACCTCAATATAGAATAAAGTGATCTATGTACCATTTCTTGCAATAGTATACTTGCTACGCCCTAAATCCTATCATATCCATTTTATGATGGTCGTCCTATGAAAATGGATTATTGAGTCTTTACGAACACACACCAGCGAAGCGATTGGTATCTCATTATCTGCCAGCGCTTCTCCACCCGTCCCTAAAGTAGATAGTGTGAGATTAGAATCTGGCAGCTATCATGGGAGTACATGGACATCACAAAAACAGTTCTATTCTGATAAAGTAAGTTTAGAATGGTTTTACGCAACTTCTCGTATTGAACTATAATCAACGCAAGTGCGAGTTAATGGCTTAAAAAGTCGTGTTGAAAGATTCAAACCATTCAATATTGAAAGCCAGACTGTCGAAACTCATAAATGATAAAAATGTATTCTTGAATTTAGATGTCGAAGTATGTGGCTGTCTGGGCCGGTCGAGAAATGCTATCTGCCCATGTTAGAGACCCTTCAAATCATACACCAGGTATAAAATTTAGGACAACAGCTCAGAAAGGACAATCCTAATTGAGTCACAAGATCAAAGCTATCAATGGAGTCAATATTAATGTTGAAGATATCGGGGCTGGAAAACCAATTGTTTTCATTCATGGCTGGCCTGTCAATCATAACATGTTCGAGTACCAATTTACAGAATTACCTAAGCATGGGTACCGATGCATTGGTCTAGATTTGCGGGGCTTCGGAGACTCTGATAAGCCTTGGGATGGTTATAATTATGATACTATGGCTGATGATGTCAAGGCTGTGCTTGATACTCTCAACCTCCAGAATGTGACTCTGGTAGGCTTCTCGATGGGTGGGCCAATCTCTATTCGCTATATGTCTCGTCATCATGGGGCACATGTTAAAAAGCTCGCTCTTCTAGCAGCAGCCGCACCATGCTTTACTAAGCGAGAAGATTTTCCTTATGGTATTGATAAGACCGCAGTAAATGATCTTATCCGTCAAACCTATGAAGACCGGCCTTCTATGCTCAGAAACTTCAGCCAGATCTTCTTTGCTGCTCCTGACAAGCTTAGCCCAGAATTCAAGATCTGGAACCTAAGCCTGGGATTGGCAGCATCCGCGTATGCGACAATCCAATGTGCAATTGAACTCCGAGATGCGGATCTGCGTAAAGATTTGTCTACTATTCAAGTGCCAACACTGATTCTTCATGGAGTTAGTGATCGTGTATGTTTATTCGATTTGGCCAAGGTTATGCATGAGGGTATCAAAGGTTCACAGCTTATACAAGTTGAGAAAGCTGGTCATGGCTTTTATTACGAAGAACGTGAAAGAGTCAACTCGGAGCTTGTTAGATTTATTGGCTAGTCCTTTTTTTCTGTGATTGAAAGACTTGTGTATAGTAGCTAGCTAGATGATATTTTGGTAGTACGTTCTGGAATTGTTTTCGTGGTTGATAGTACATCTCTATTTCAACACTCGAAAAGTCTCACCACTGATAAATTTTCTGAGATCACTGGAAATTTGCGTTTTTGTAGAACGATAAAAGCGTATGAAATTAAAAAAAATGACGTAACGGCAGGAGATTCTAAATCACCTATCATGTTAGAAGAAAAGCAGCTAAAGCAAGCAGAGATGTCTGTCCTAGAACAAGCCTTTAACGAAGATAGTGCGTATTTGAAGACAATGACGTAGCACTATCTCAATTTTTCATTTATGGTTACTTATGGCCGTAACTTGTCAAAGACCCGTCGGTACTGACTAGTGTATCGCATTTTGGAATAAAAGCATTTGAACCACATTTTTCCTGTTACATCCTTATACAACACAATAATCGCCTGGAACTAATCCAAACAGCCACGGTGCGTGAGCGCTTGCACCTAGCATTATTAGGAATCATTGAATGAAA
>CAKOFP010000250.1 GCA_933226995.1 Candidatus Nitrosopolaris rasttigaisensis
GAGTCTCCTTGTTCTGATCAAAATCTGTACCGAAATTTTCTGGATATCTTTCCAAAATCTCAGTAGAAATCCGCTTAATTCTATCCATTCACCAAAATATTAACAAGACGTAATTTTATCTTATTGAAAGAGCGGGGCGACTCACGTTGTGGTCTTGTCTGCTGTCATGTGTGCGGAAAATACAATAAAAGTTATAGTATAGGAGCATTGCAGACTGCTCGTAAGATAAAATAGGATAGACTGCTCTGTAGGACGTATGGTGTCAAGCATCCGCTTAAACGGTGACAAAGTCGAATCCTTGACGTCTCTTGCGAAGGATTCTTTACCCTGGGAATCTTGTGCACTTTTGTTAGGTGAGATTAGCACTGAGAATTTGGACGAAATTATCGTGAGCGACGTGATCACAGTGAAAAACAGCGATTCTTCGTCAGTATCTTTCAGTATCGAGCCAGACGATCTTTTCAATGCATATCAAGTGTCCGAAGCTAGGAACCTGCAAGTTGTCGGAATTTTTCACTCGCATCCAGCGGAGCCTTTTCCCTCGTCAACAGACAAAAAATATATGAAGATTAACCCTGTCGTGTGGCTTATCTATTCAACTGTAACAAATGAGTCGAGGGCGTATATTTTCGAGGATAAACTAAAGGAAGTGGAATTGCGGGTTACGGCATGAGCCGCTCCGTGTCCCGAGGATACAGCACCGTTTCTCTGATATTGTCGGAATGAGTCAAGACCATCATTAATCGGTCGAATCCAAGTCCCCATCCTGAATGCGGGGGCATTCCCCAACCGAATACTCTTAAATGGCGGTCAAAATTCATAGGATTTAATCCTTGATCTATTAACCTCTTGCGCAACTGTACTTGGTCATGTTGTCTCTGACCCCCAGAAATCAGTTCCAAATACCCGTATTGTAGATCAAAGGACTGACTCAGTTTTAGATTGTCTAGTTTTTCATGTATGTAGAACGGTTTTAGCTTAAGAGGCCAGTCCGTGATAAAATAAAATCCCTTATGTATTTCGCCCAGTTTTCGAAGCGATGCATCCGAGAGATCCTCGCCGAATTCGAGCTTTTCTCCTTCCTTCCCTAGTTGTTCTATACACTGCTCGTAAGTGAATCTGTCTATAGGAAATCTTGGGGATGGAACCTTTAGCTGGTCATGTAATACATCGCCGTCAGTCCTATCCATTATTTTGTTAATACTAAAAATATTCCTTATAACTTCCTCGGCTAAATCCATAGCGTCTTCGTAATTTATGAAAGCAGCTTCTATATCTACGCTCAAAAACTCAGTTAGATGCCTTACGGTATGCGAATTCTCCGCTCTGAAGTAGGCGGCTATTTCAAAAACTCTATCTAGAGCTAAGATTAATTGTTCTTTGTAAAGCTGAGGGCTCTGTGCTAGGTAGGCTTGCTTTTTGAAATATTCGAACCCAAAAAGATTTGCGCCGCCTTCGCTAGCACTACCTATGATTTTGGGGGTATTTACCTCAATAAAGGCCTTTGACCTTAAGGTCTTTCTGATATTATCGAGCACAGCCGACCTTAGCCAGAAAATCGAAGAAGTCTTAGGGTTTCTCAAATCTAGTGCCCTGGAATCTAATCGTTTGTCTATTGCTGACTCAACCCTGCCAGTCGCATCGATGGGCAGAGGGTGGGTGGCCTCGGTGACAATATTTACTTTTTCAGCTTTTATCTCTAAAGGAAAATCCTTTGATTTGCTATGTTGTACAACGCCTGATACAATAACTGCGCTCTGCCGCGGTTTATCTCTGACTGTGCTCAGAGTATTTGCTGATAGGACAACCTGAGCTGCTCCTCGGACATCTCTAATCGTTAGAAACGCGACTTTTCCGATGTCGCGGATATCCTCTATCCAACCTGCGATACTCACCCCTTGTCCAATTAAGCTCTCCTGAATTTGATCGGTGTAATGCGTCCTGTGGATATCATCAAACACGCTCATGTTATGGTTTCATCTGTTAAGTTTAAGCTCCATATTCTATTATTAACTCGACGTTTCTAAGCTCCTTGGCAATGTCTTGGATTCTTGTGGTTTTAATGGCGTTCTTGGGGTCTCTTCGGTCTATTAGTACTCTGGTTAACTTCTTACCATCTGGTAGCCAGAAGAAGTTCATGTTCAGCACTTTCGACGGAAAAAATAGATTCTCCATAAACCTCCTGTCAGTTGCTTGCGCCTCAACGAACCAGACTGCTCCTCCAAATTCTGTTTCTACTTTCTTTAAAAGCTCGGGATTAGACCTCAGAAAACTGATATCAGAACCCCTAAGAAACAAAACAGAGTCCACTCCAGATTTGGCCGCGCTGATCATGGACAATGTGTTGACCTCTTGTTCTCTTTCAGCGAGTCGAGTCAATTTTATTGCTATTTCAATTTCTGTAGGAGTTAATTGGCCAGCTTCTAATTTGGCTTCACATCCAGCACAGAGGACGCCAGTCTTTGCGTCAAAGGAACAAATCGGCGTTTTCAAGTATTACCCCTTTTCATAAACTAAGTTAAACGTTACGCCAATTATATATTTGGTTAATAATAGGCGACGACCTAACCGAGGATTAGTTATTCGTTAGACCTGCAAACTAGCGATTAGATTGAGGTCTGACCTGTAACGACGAAATTGCATGGTCATCTACCATTGTACTTGCTCCTAGGCTAACAGAGATTATTTGGATCTTCAGATGTGTTTGTTCCACATTTGACAAGTTATATTTGGCTTCTAAAATATTCCTAACCTGAGATTCAGGGTCGGTGACCTGGTTTAGCTGCGATTCTAGTGTAATATCAAGTGTTTTTCTGACCATCGATGCTGGAAGTTTTCCTGAAGTGTCGTTTAATACAGAAAAAAGAACCTTATCCATTGTTATAGCATGGGGAAGCGTCAAGAGTGCATTCGCTGAATAAAACACTTGCACGTTTAGTAGATTGAGCTGATCTTGCGACAGGGGACGTGAAAATACGGTGGCGCTATTACCTGAAAAAGATGCCAACCCAGCTGCATTGATCTGTGGTCGTATCACAATAAACCCTTCTACTAGGTTACCCGTGTTATTTTGAATGTTGAACAATTGGAGGATATTTTTGCATACTATACTTGCAGATGTCTGAGGTTGAAGGGTCTTTAAAATAGACGTACTACTTTTACCATTATTGACGACTGCATTCCATAAAAAAGGGATCGTGTAACTTTGACTGTTGAAGACACTAATGTCTGTATCATAGTGTCCTGGTCTAAGTGGACCATCATTTCCAGACACGGATCCGCATTCAAATTTAGCGCTGTAACTTACATCCTTGATTTGTGAAGTGCTGTTGTCAAAGCTCCTCCCCTTTAAAGGTAAATGCACGAATGCTGCTGTGGCAGTATGTTTTGATGTCAGTTCAACGACTCTTGACGAGCTGTTTGCTAAGTAGCCTCCTGGAGACTTAAATTCTGTTACATTGTATTTGCCAGGTCGCAATCCTGATATCGTACTAATTCCAACCGTTGAATCACTTGGAGCAAGTGAATTGACCTTTGCGATGTAATTACTCGAACTGTCAAAAGGGTTTGGTGAAATTGAGTATGTGGCGCCGACCAATGGAGATCCGTCCGAGCGAATCGCAATAAGCCTAAGAGATGCATCTTTATAGTGAGTGCTGACGGGCTGTCTATCAATATGGCTTTTCCTGTCAACATGATTTTGAAAAAGTTCGATTGATGTGAGGCTAATAACGAGAGCTGTCACTACAACAAAGATTGAAATTATTATTGTGATATTTTTTAATCTCATCGAGCGTGAGGTATACAGATAGTAATACTTGCATCAATTTATACTCTTGGCAGATTATACAATAGAATTTGTATGGAGTCAATTTTAGGCGATTTAGACTACCCTCGTGTTCAGTCAACTGCAAAGGTTTAGGTTATTATATGCTTGAAATAAAATATTATTCTTGAATGGGACAACCATCGCAAGCTAAATTATCAGTTGTTGGACTAAAAGCCTATTATTTTGCTAATAAGGGCGTTGTGAAGGCGGTAGATAACATTACTTTTGCGATAGGTGAGAACGAATCTCTGGGAATAGCGGGCGAGTCGGCCTGCGGCAAAAGTACTCTTGGATCCGCCCTCCTACGGGC
>CAKOFP010000251.1 GCA_933226995.1 Candidatus Nitrosopolaris rasttigaisensis
ACCGTCTATATAGAGGTCTAATAATAAATATACTAGACTGTAAATCTGTGATTTCCGTGGAATGGTTTCCGAGCCGGCGAGTAAATAACAAATTTCTTGCATTATCCACAATTTTTCAATCACAATTTAATTTCCCTTCTTCTTTAAGGTATTCGATTTATCTAGTCTTTCATCTAATCTATCCCAATAGTGGATATTATTCGCTTCAGTCCTTTAATCGGGTCTTGAGGTGACATTTACAAAATTAACGAAAACAACAAAATTGACATTATCGGTATTGGCTGCTGTGATTGTAGAAAGTGCGACAGGGAATGAAAAGTGGGGAATGCCTCGAACTTCATCTAAATGCACTTTCGTTTCTGCTCATCGGTTGCATTAGCCGGGGTGTTTATGATTCAAAAACTCAGCATGAAGCAAAGCGATTTCGCCAAATACTACTAGGATACTAGGTAACATGGTTTGCAAGTATGTCTGGATCTGCGGACATTCGGGCATTGCAACGTTTGCTTAGGAAAAAAATTTGATACGGAATTGAGAATGGTAACTTGATAGGCCAGGAACCGATCATTTTGAAGCCCTAGTTTTAAATTGACTGAGCCTCGGGAGCATCTATGGTGACGGGATATGTTACATCTATGATAATGTCATCTCACATCTATTCGTTTAAAGAGGAAGGATTATCACAGCGTCTATAAGGTATGAATCACCTGGGATTTCGAGGATTCGAGATTGAACCTACAAGAATTTGTTTTTATCAAGGGGATAAAGGAAATAATGAAGTCTAAGAAGTGATATCATGAGACCATGCACCTATTACTATTCTGATGGTTTCTTTTTCGGCTTTGACATGATATAAAATCCGTGCGCCGAAATGAGAAATGCTGCCAATGACATCTTTGTCGCAAATACAAGGTTCCAAGGCGTTTTGGGATTAGGATACGGCATATTAATGGCATCGAGCTTTAATATTCCCTTCATAGCATCAGCTGTTATCAAAGAACTCCATATTATGAAATTGTAAATGAATTCATATAGTGCTATTACAGCTATAGCTAGAACTACTAATTGTAGGATCAACTTGACTGTCTTAGGAACATCTGTGACCTTCTCTCCACCCAACTTAGTTACACAATACCATCCCACGACGGACACGATCATTAGATATGTCACAAGTTTTGAAAATCCATGTACAGGGAATTCTGTGTTCACGAGTACCTCACCAATTACAACTCTTCCAGTTTTAGCATATTCTCCGACACTGACGTACAGAGCGTATGCTGTAATAGATGCCATCGCGAATGCACAAAAGTAAAATATTCCAAGAAGGAGTTTTCGTGATCTTCTTTCATCTATTTCAAGGCTTGAGTGGCGCATAGACCTACAGATAATTACTATATACTGGAGGGCTATAAAAAATTACATATCCGGGCTTAAGAATTATATTCTCCTATCTAGTTGCACTGATAAAACTTCCATTGTGTTCACAAGGAGAGACTCTTTATGAGCTTATTGCCCAACTTCTGACTTTTCTGCCCCATCATAAAGTATGAATACAAGATAAACATCAGAGTCGATAAAAGATTGTACGTCTTCTTAGGCCGCGGAACCTTCTGTGCTGATCCATTGTCGCGTCTATCACCTCAGGCCAGGTTGATCGCATTATCGCTCCGCTCCCGCAGTGTGTGTTTCTAACAAGCTTCGTGTCAGCTCAATAATCTAATATACTATCTTGCATCGAGTAATCTGGAAGGAAATGAAGAGGCCAGACTGGGATACGTACTTTATGCTTCATTCAGAAATAGCAAAACTCCGCTCGAACTGTGTTACGAGACATATCGGTGCAGTAATTGTAAAAGACAATAGACAAATAGCAACGGGCTACAATGGAACTCCTTCGGGTGTCAAGAACTGTTTTGAGGGCGGATGTTACAGATGCATGGCGAGAATGAGGGGCGAAATCAAATCAGGTGAATTTTTGGAGCGATGTCTGTGTACTCACGCAGAGGCAAATGCTATAATGCAGTGTGCATTATTTGGAAATGCTGGAAGCACTAGGGGCGCCTCATTATATTCGACCTTTGCTCCATGCCTTGAATGCAGCAAGATGGCAGTCAGTGTAGGTATTAAAAGGATAGTTGTTCTTGCTGACTATCCTGAAGATGGGACGCAGCTGCTATCTGAGGCCAATATCAAATTAGTAAAGCTAAATCCGGAGCTTCTACAACCTTGGATCGCGGTTATAACCAAGGATCCAGAAACGTCGGCAAAAGAGGCAAATACGCTGGATTCATATTAGAAGTTGACAAATCAAAGAATTATCGCCTTTACGATTTTTCATAAGGCGGCTACAATATCCCTCTAGCAAGAATACGATAATAACAATAACTATTAAAACTACTACTCTGTCGTGATAGTTAGAACAGCTAAAAAATCAGATAAAAAAGAAGTTCTAAAGTTTTGTACCGATACATTCGAATGGGGCGACTATATTGATCAAGTATGGGATATTTGGTCTGCTGACCCGCATGGCAAGCTTTACGTAGTTGATCAAACGGAAAGAAGCGAGAACAACAATAACTTCCCGGTAGCGATTTCCCATTGCACCGTCTGTCCTGGCAAAAGGCAGATTTGGCTTGAAGGCATCAGAGTCCATCCTGCTCACCGACGAAAGAAGATCGCTAGTGCGCTGATTGCAAAAACACTGCAATTTGGAATGCGACAAGGAGCCATTGAGGCATCTGCAGTTGTAGCAACTGAAAACATTGCATCACGGCTCATGTTGGAAAAGAATGGTTTCAATGTAATCTCACGATGGGTATATTACGCATGTACCTATAATACTGTGGAATCCAGTCGAAAAAAACCTACAAACGCAAGGTTTGCGTCTTTAGCAGATCTAAACGACATATGTAATTATCTAACGGATTCCTCAATATACAAATTGTCAGGAAAAAGGTACTTTAAAGCATGGCGATGGTATTTTCTCAATCGTAAAACGCTGCGGCATTTTATTAAGAAACGAAACTTAATCGTGACAGGCTATCCGTCTCCTACTGGAATCGCTCTAATTAATAAGCGGGGTTATTGGCATAGGGGAGATGTCTTGCAAATAGTGTATTTAGATTCCTTATCAAAATCTTCCTTACAAAATCTAGTCTCTTTCCTAACAAACTTACGTATCTCATCAATCAAGCCGCCGCCTAATTCTCATTCATATTTCTTACAGCTTCTAGCTTATCAGAGTGAGCATTTGCCAGTTGTCATGAAAAATTTTAACATTGAGGAGTCGGAACAATTTCTCTTATATGCCAGAAGGCTCTGATTGCTTAGACGATAAATTCGCTGCTCTTGTAGAATATATCAAGAATAACATTTTATTAGACTTTCAAATTCGCTGTAAATAATGAGTAGTAGCAGTGGGAGCAATATCAAATTCAGCTTTATGCTTTCTGAGATTGAGTGGCAGGTAGTGTTGGATGCTCTCAGTAATACAATATTTAGCGAGGAGCTCACAGACGAGGCTAGGAAGAATGCAAAGGAATTATTTTTGAAATTACAAAAAGAACTTCCAAGGTAATTAAAAACCATAAAGCGCTATTTCAAGCTCAGAATCTGGAGTACTTTGACCTATGACTGTACATGTACATGTGTACATGTGATTAAGATTATTTTTTATTAATTTGCTCACGGACTTGTCTTATTATATCAAGAACTGCATCTGCATCTTCTGCTTCTGGATCCAGCTCTAGGTACACGTTCAACATCTCGAGTGCATTCAAGGGGTTATTCCTCTTTAGCAATATCATTCCCTTATCTCTTATTGCATCGGGGTTGAGGGGCTCTATGGCAATTATCATCTCGTTCGCTATTTCTGCTCTCTCAATATCTTGCGATTCATAATAACTACCTTTTAAATTATTTAGCATCCGTATCATGACCTGTGCTGACGTAGCCTTTTCAACAAACGCTCGTGTTAATGCAATATTTTGACCGGGATAAAATTGATCGAGCAATTCTTTCATAGAATAATCATCCATTATTCGTCCACCATTAAACGGGTCGATAATTATTTCACTACCGTCTCCTTCTAGTATATGTTTAATCAGAAAGTGAGCAGGAAAATTGACCGCGTGTAATCTAAATTTTAGAATATGTGCTATGCGTATGTATATTATAGACAACGTAATCGGGATGCCAGACTTTTGTTCCAAAACAACGTTAACATAGCTGTTCAAGGGGTTATAGTAGTCTTGTAGGTTTGCTCTAAACTCCTTCTCTTTAAATAAATAGTCGTTAATTTTTTCTATTGTTTGCGTTGGCCTTAACGGCATCAACTTCTTCGTTGCTAAGATTAGCTCTCTTCCCATTGCATCGATTCTATCTAATATTTTTTTTACATCGAGGTCGGGATAAGCAAGAATCCTTGAAACATGCAAAGCATACTCAGCTAGCCTCTCTGTATCGTTACCATCGCCAAGGAAATTAACAACTTTTGCTTTCCAGTCTTCAATCAAAGGCTGGAGATTGTTATTAGACAACAATTGATATGAGAAATTTTACCTACTTATAATTTTGGTGTATTATACGTAACGAGTTCTGTAGGCAGTGGAGGAAGAGGGTAGATCTTTACCCTACAGTTTAGCTGCTTCCTTCAGTATCCTCTACTGAATTAATCGGGGACAATGACGACGGCGGGGATGACAAGAAGTCATCTCCTATTACCTCTGCTCTTAGCTGTGTGCTGTTGCCGCAATTACTATTATTGCCACCTCTAGTTTGTCTATATCTTCGATAGTGCTGATCCGCTTCCATAGCTGCTGTAAGTATTTTGCTTCTTATAGACTTAGATGAGTGCAGAAACATCTTTGTATCTTTTGGCAGGCAGTGACCTCCTATGCCTTCTCTTGGTTCTAAAATGTTGACATTCCATTTAGTATTCAGAGCATCTCGTAATTCTGGAAAGTTTATGTTATTTGCTTGACAATATAAGTAGAGCTCCTCAGCGAAGGCTATCTGTAAATATCTGTGGGCATTTTCAATGACTTTGGTTACTTCCGCAATTTCAATTTCTGTTACTGGATGCATAGGGATTCCCAGACTTTTAGGTGAGGAATTAGAAGATGACAAGCATGAAAATGACGAATCTTCTACTCCTCCTTTTTCGCCATAACCAGCAGTATTACCATCATAAAACTGCACTCCTAGTTTAAGACAACAATTACATACGCCACCTATTACACGTAACTGATTTACACCATGCTCTTTTTCTTCCAACGCGTACCATCTATGGGGAGCGTGAACGACATGCAATCGATGATTAAGTAGTTCAAATGCCTTGTTTGATGTTCCCTTTGGAATTGTGCTCTCTATTGAAACAAGTGCCCCATTTTTTGCATCCCTTGAAATTCGGTCTGTTATAGATAGCAATCCGTCTATTTGAGGAGAAAACATGTCTTCAGGTTTATGTGTTGAGACACATAGTATATATATATCAAATTCGCTAAAGTTAGCTGCCTTCTTTATTCCTGCTATCTTTTCGGCTCGTTCCATTGCCTTTGTACTAATGTCGTATCCATAAGTGTCAAATCCCCTTTCCTTAACATATTTTGCTACAGGAAGTCCTAGTTGTCCTAGTCCAACAATTAGTACTTTGTCGAACTGAATTGGAGAGTATCGTTGTCGTTGCTCGATCACGCTTTTCTCGTGTGTTGGCATAGTCAATTCATTGTTGTCAAACAATCGAGTTTTTATCGTTCTATTGTTTTATATACGCTCAGATGAAGAAATATAGTTAAATTTTAGTATTTACTGGTAACAATTGATCAGCTACACCAAAACTGTTCCTTTAGATTATTAAGAAATAGTATGGAATATTGGGAGTATTATTTGGTGAATAAATAATAGTGCTCGGTTTTTTGCCAAACGATGTAAAAGAAAATTCTTAGTATCACAATTCTGCATCCATATTCTGAAGACAATGCCTCATCATATTTAGAGAAAATTTAAGCCTGCGACGTTGATATTAGAATGTAAAACTAATTAACTGGTGAACGAAAAAGCCAAAGACTGCTAGGAAAAAGATGTTTTTACTACTTTCTAAACGGCCTATACGTACTGAAGTTATGTAATGGCGATGATAGCGATAAGCAAGTCAGGATACAAATAAATCATAAATTCTGTCATTTACAATGCTAATACAAAAATATGAAAGTAAACGCTCACATAAAACCGGTAGGTGCATGAGTATCAGCATTCCTTATGACGTTTCTTACTACAGATAATCTGAAAGTTTGATCTTTTCCTCTCCAGGAATTCTTGCAACTTCGAATCTCTCCTTAGGTTTAAGGAGAGTGGCAGTAGCATCAATTCCTACCTTGGTCGTAAGCAAATTCTGCTGATCGCTCGATGGGTCAAGACTGGATCCCTTCGCATTTGTAACTATCACAAATCCTTTATCTGCTTGACATCTAGTACAG
The DNA here is from genome assembly GCA_933226995.1 of Candidatus Nitrosopolaris rasttigaisensis. GTDB lineage: Archaea > Thermoproteota > Nitrososphaeria > Nitrososphaerales > Nitrososphaeraceae > Nitrosopolaris > Nitrosopolaris rasttigaisensis. Next base: position 6,477 of record CAKOFP010000251.1, read on the forward strand.
ATCGCATATTCTACAGCAATAGGATCGGTTGGGTCTATGTCTTCGTCTACCACAATTCCCATTTTGAGAGAAGGGTGGGAAGCAAATGCAGCCAGAAGAGCATTTTTTGGTTCACCTTCAAGACGCTTGTGGATTTGAATTACTGCGTTTAACCAGGTGCAGCCCCCTTCAGTAAGATGGACTGCCATTGCTGTGGGAACCACGTTTTTAACTCCTTCAAATATTTTTGCTTCCACGGGCAAACCCATCAATAGTCGATGTTCCGGATAGCCTGGTAAAATATCATGCAAAATCGCATTATTTCTGAATTTTATCCTATCGAGTTCGAAGACCGGTTGTCGCCGCTTTATGTCATATGTTCTTAGTGCCTCTACCATCCATTCCTCCTCCGCCCTATCTGTAAGAATTGTGCCTTCTAGTACAATTTCGCTAAGAGTTGGAATGAAAAGCTGGGAATAATTGCTCCGTGTAACCGTAAGTTTTCCGTGTAGCAATGAGTTTGCGATAAGCATTTCATTGGCACCGTATGCTGCCTGATATGCTGATGCAATACTAATTGCCGGATGCACGCCAATTACGATGGAGACTTTGAGATCTTGTCCATGCTCTTTGGCAAATGAAAAGCACTTGTGGAGATGCCTACCCTCAACCATTCTAATTGCCAGATGTCTGTCGTCTAACAATAATAGGCGATGAGTGGAAGCATTTTGGTTTCCCCTTTCCTGATCTTTTGCAAAAACAACTGAGGATGTGATGTATGCGCCTGCATCCTTTTCAAAATGTGTAACGATGGGTAGGTCTCCTAACTTGTTGCTTGAATTCTCTTCAAAAGGGGCCTTAGTGAAGATTTTTTTCGGTTCAGTTGTTCGCGTCATTGCCGCCGTGACGTGTGAATGAATTAACTCTTCATTTTTCGCTCCAATGGCAAGAGAAAATCTCCTTCGGCTACCCAAAATGTTACATGCAACTCTGATTCTGCTGTGATTAACCGTTTCAAATAAAATTGCCTGTCCCCCCTCCAGCTTACTCGCGATGGCAGCAATCTCAAATTTTGGCTCAATGCATTTCTTTATTATAATGAGATCGTTTTCTTTCTCTAGTAAACGGAGGAAGGCGCGTAAGTCATTATTTTTCTGTGAAGTTTCCATTTTGTTTGTTGTAGGTCCCGACATCTTCTTTCCCAACCAAATTCATAATCTCTCCCATAATTGCTTTCATATCGTCGAGATGCAACTGCTTCAAGCTGTGCATGCAAACAAGACAAATACCATTTATCATGGAAGACACCCTTTCCGAAATTGTATTAATGAACATTGAATCATACTTGCTGGGAATAACTTTTGCTGTGTTAACTTTATTAGAAGAGGTCATAGAAACATATAAAGATCCAATCCGATTCGAACCTTCAGCAACCACGATAAAAC
>CAKOFP010000252.1 GCA_933226995.1 Candidatus Nitrosopolaris rasttigaisensis
AAAACCTTCTTTGGGAGGGTATTGATAGTCTCCTCTTTTGATCTTGTTCACGTCTTCTTCTTTCTTGGTGTTAGTATTTTGCATTCGTTACCGACTGAAGTTTAGCATTACGAGCTATTATCTTGGATGTCTACCAGTACCAGCAGAAGTGTTATAAATTAATACATTGTAGTACTAGAGTGAGGTATGCAACAACAAAAAGAAACACAACCTTAAGAACAGTTCGTCTTACACGTGACCTAGATAATCTTCTCCAGAAGGACGCTAAGGCTAAGAGGATGAGCGTTAATTCACTTATGACTGCTATGATAACTAAATATGCTGAATGGGATAGACACGCTGAAAAGTTTGGTTTTGTATCTTTAACTCGTGATGGTTTAAGGTTAATTCTTGAAGCTGTAGATGATAATAAGCTTAGTCAGATTGGAAAACATCATGGTGAAACTACCAACAAGGAGTTCATGATGTTCTGGTTCAAAAAAATAAACATCCATATATTCCTTGATGGACTTTCATTATTCTGCAAATATGCTAGGGTTGCTGAATATGACCTTGAAACAGACGGAAAAAATTATACAATTACTATGCACCATGAATTAGGCGAGAAGTGGTCAAATTGGCTTGGGCACGTTATTTCTCAAGGGATAGAAACTGATCTAGGGCTAAACCCAAAGCTTGATTTTAGCAAGAGTTCGATAATAATCAAATTCCTTGTACCTTAATTTATTTACATATACCTTCATGCAATATACATAGTAGTTTTAACGGTATTACAATCAAAATAAAGACCTCAAATAATGATCTTAAAATTGCACGTTCACATACATCCGTTTTGCTCACAGCCTCTTTCATTCCGGGTATCTCTTTCTCGTTACGTTCGTATTTGATCTTCCCTTTTAGTGCTAATTTTTATGCTGCTCATTGCGACGAGACGTAAAACGAAATGATATGTGAAATCAAACGAAGAAAGGAACATAGCTATGAAGAAGGATGGATTGAGATGGCAAAAAGCTTATTACTTTAAGGATGAAAAATAAGCAATGAAAGTTAAGCCCTTACGATGTCATTCATGTGGCGCTCCAGTGGCTTGGTATGATGTGGACGACGTTGGCGTACCAATAGTATACTGTTACAACTGCTTTGAGAATGAACATATGGAGCAGGGAGAATAAATAAGAAATGACGGCCAAAACCGTCTTAGATTCAAGAGACTCGTACGAGCATTTGGCTACAAATGCATGAAATGCCAGAATATACCGTTAATGAACAACATGCTTACAGGTGACCATATAATACCAAGACGTCATGGAGTAGACAGAAACAATTCCAGCAACCTACAATTGTTATGTTGTCGTTGTCATAGAATAAAGAATTTTCGTGGATAATAAATGAAAGGTCGTCTGGCAAGACGCAAGCTGTTTCTGACGGCTGGTGGGTTTTCCTACAGCCTTTAGCTCCTGGGAAGCATGAAATACACTTTAGTGGAGTGCTTGTAGCTAATCTCTCTACTGCCACACAAAGTTTCGCTGATGATGTAATATACAATTTGTTATTGCAATAGGCTCTTTTGCAGCAGTCGATTTATTTTGAGTCTTGGAATACGGTTCTTGCATCAGTAATTTCTCTGCGTTGGATAACCAGACTACCAACCCAAAAGCGTGTCGTGTTGTCCATTAAATTCCACAGCTCCAACCGTCTATCGATTCCAGGTTTGCGAGACTAAATCTATCCTAATCAATAAAGACTTCAAAAGGAAACAACGAAATCAAATAGATGGACTCTCAGAGTAGATGTACATTAGAATTGGTTAGACTCCCTAAGCGGTCAGACGGGCAAAAGGAGAAAGTAAAAAAATTTAGGAAAATGGAAAAGCTTATGATTTCTATTTAGTAACCTTTACTTACTAAATCGCAATTTCAAAAGCCTATATGGAGCTCTAAATGGAAAAGTTGTAACATGTCCCCTGCATGGTGCTAGATTTGACATTACGACAGGAAAAAAGGTTAAAGATACAGTGGAATTAGACATTTCCAAACTACCAGAACCTGTCCTGAGAGCTTGCAAAAGACACTAATCGAGCAGTAAGAGATATATGGCATTGCAGCCACAATCAGTCCTAATATCGACGGATTTCTAATTTGCATGTTGGTCACGGTTAAATGTGTAAATTAATTAGTTATGCCAATAAATCATTTACATCTATGTTGTTCATAATAGTTTCGTTGATCTGTATTTAGTACTCTACTTCTAGGAACGACAGGATGTTATCCGATCACTATTAACTCTTCTACAGATCTTAAAGGACCAAAAAGATGTTTGGCTTGCTAATTTTACAGTGGTTAACATTCAAAGAGCATTAGTATTAAGTAAATAAAAATCATGCAGAATCCAATAGTTTAACTAAGTTGGTCTATCTATTAAATAATAGTTCACCTAGATTCCATTTTAAATGAAATGGCGATTTAGTAAAATGACTATTGATATTTGTTCCATCCTGAATCACAATACGTTCTAATCTATCAATTAAGGTAGTACCATCTGAAGCCATATACAAATCATAACTAATTGTACGGTCTTTATTATGATGTAGAATAAGTATGAATGGATTGAATTCCTTATGCAATTGGCGTTTTACCATATGCTTTGACGTCTGAAGATCGCTGAGCAATTCAAAAATTATCCCAAAGTATGAAATAGCATTCTTAAGAAATGTTTTCAATTCTGATATCTCTTTTTGATATATTCCATAAGAATCATCATTCCATTCTAGATAATAATTGCCAATCTCTATCTTAGGTTTTTCATAATTCATAGGTATAAGGTGTTCTTTTGCTACGGGTTCTGGAATTTCCAAGTATTTCGTAATCTTCTATCAAGTAC
>CAKOFP010000253.1 GCA_933226995.1 Candidatus Nitrosopolaris rasttigaisensis
AACAGAATTCTTGAACATTAGATGTCCTCAAAGTAAAGGAATATTTAGAACTCGCAAATATCTCCAGATTGTGACTAGAAGGTAATCATCATTGTTGACTGTTTACATTAGCGCTATGCGAGTATTCTAACGAATTTTCTTGAGAGCCTCATTGATCTCCCCATAATTAGGTTCGATAGTTGGGTCATCTGAGATCCACTTGTAAGTTATATTGCCAATCTCATCAAGTATGAAAATCGAGCGTTTTGCAGCATTATACCCTTCTAATGGGCCTAAATTCTTCATTACAACCCCATACTTGTTTATAGTCTCGCGTTTGTAATCACTCAATACGTCGAAGTTAAGGTGACGATTTATCGTAAATATCTTGTTAGCAAATGGACCATCAACTGAGATACCTACGACTTGAGCACCAACCCGCTGTAGGTCTGTCATTGAATCCCTAAAACTGCACATCTCTGCTGTGCAAGTTGGAGACTCAGCAGCAGGAAAAAAAGCAAGGACCGTTTTCTTTCCTAGATAATCACTTAATTTGTGCATCTTCATGTTAATATCAGGTAGCTGAAAGTCAGGAGCTTTGTCACCTATCTCTGGCAGCCAATCGTGTGTGTTAGACATAGATGGTCAAATTCTCTAGATCGAGATAATAATGTTTTCGTTTAAAAAGCGGATCTAATCTATCAGTCTACCTAATTGGCACTATAGAGTGCAGGGCACCTAACAGAATCTTCATACGACTAGTTGAACGAAGACATTAAATGATGCTAGTACAAATGAAAAACTCTTTGGATGTACATTAATAATTACGTGCTGTCTCTCAAGAAGTCTGTGGTTCAAAAGAGAAAACACGATCAGGGCTTGGATATTTGTAAACCTCTAAAACCCCCCTTAGTATCCTTTATGCCATCAATTTAAGAGGCCTGCTCAATGTCTTACTAGTAGAAGTCGTAGTTGTAAAATTCATGCTTCAATAACTGCCAAATAATAAATGTTATAGTGTTATAGCTGGATATGCCGCTGGGATAAGAAGTTATGTGACACATTAGTTGATGCAGATCGCCAGCTTATATTTCGCATCCAAAGCCCTTAAGGCTTGGTAGCGACTTAGACTGGGACATGAACCGCCCCTTAGTACCCTAATAAGTGAGTTTATATCCGAAAGTGATGCCTCAAGCCGCATTGTCCCTGTCCTTGATCGTGATGGGTTTTTCAGGCGAGCAACTCGTGATAACTGCTGAACTCATGGTCAACAGATAGCACATCATTGGTTCAACTTAGAATGGACAGGAATATCTTTACGAAGTATTAGATTACGTAGTAAAGGGTAAAGTCAAAATCATTGCTGAAACATTCTCTCTTAATGGTATTGCTCAAGCATATGAAAAGGTAGCTAGCGAAAATATGCGCTTTCGTGCAGTAATACGAATCTAGAGAGAATACTACTGCTATTTAAGATTGAGGTACACATAATAATAACTTCGAGAGATACACATAATAACATCATTAACTAATGATATGTCTATGTCAATACAGCTTCAAAGGCTAACGCTAAAAGCAAAGCTGTTTAGAGGACTTGGAGATTCTACAAGGCTTTCTATCCTTGAGCTATTACGTGATGGCGAAAAATCTACCTCAGAAATTGTTAAAGGTACAGGTCATAGTCAATCTAACGTGTCAAATCATTTATCCTGTCTGCTAGATTGCGGACTTGTCCAGAACAGAAGAGAAGGAAAGAACATATTTTACAGTCTTAGAAACAAGAGGGTTTCAAAGATTTTAGAAGAAAGTGATGCTATCTTGTCTGAGGTAGCAAGAGGGATATTCGAGTGTGTGAACTACAACGAAGAACCAAAGAAGAGATGAAAGAAAAGCCATATGAAAAAACTTGGTAATAAGATGCTCAAGGAAAAGGAAGGAGAACGACAAAAGGTTGATTCTGATGTTGTTGACACTACTATTACCTGTGATTGTTGCAATGAATTACCTACAATACAGCCAGTAACTACAAGAAAGGAAGGAGAAGAAAATAAAATTGAAGATGAGGAGCATGGACACAGCAACAATCAAAAGAAGAGGCAGTTGCTTAGTGATAAATTGCTCATAATTATTGGTCTTGCTTTAACAATACCAATAGTTCTATTGGAATCACTTCTTCCTCATTCCCCATTAACGGGATTTATAACGTTAGCATTAGCAACACCCGCTCAGATTCTTCTAGGAAGACCATTTTATTACAGATTCTTTCAAGCAGTAAAACACAAAAAGCGATTTACTACTGATACCCTTGTTGTACTAAGTACTAGTGTGGCATATCTCTATAGTCTATTTACTTTGCTATTTACAAACTCACATGTTCTATTCTTTGAAGCTTCCTCTTCTGTTTTGACAATATTTACAATAGGAGAATACCTCGAAAGAAGAGTGCTAAATACAACGACTGAATCGTTAAAGAATCTAATTGCTCTCAAACCAAAGACTGCAATAGTGATGAGAAATGGAAGAGAAGAGCTTGTTGATTCTGATGATATTGCCGTTGATGACATCGTAATCGCAAAACCAGGTGAAAAAATTGCTGCAGATGGCGTAATAGTAATTGGCGAATCATCAATAGACGAGTCCATGATAACTGGAGAATCGGTGCCTGCAAATAAGAAGATTGGTGATAAAGTTATCGGTGGTACTATCAACAAGAATGGTTATCTCCAATTCAAAGCAACCAATGTCGGTAATCATACAGTACTTGCAAACATAATTGAGATGGTTAAAAGGGCAAGGATGTCAAAAGCCCCGATTCAAAGGATTGCAGATAGGTCCGTTCAATACTTTATACCAATTGTACTTTCTATCGCCATTGCTTCTTCACTTTATTGGATTTTAGTAGGACATCAAGCCATTACGTTTGCTGTAACAGTTTTTGCTACAATTCTTGTTGTCTCATGTCCGTGTGCTTTAGGGATAGCTACTCCAATGGTAATATCTTTAGGAATAGACAGAGCAGCAAGAGAAGGTGTATTTATAAAAGGCGGGCAATATCTAGAAAAACTATCTTCTATAGATACAATCGTATTTGACAAGACTGGCACTCTTACGAATGGCAAGCCTCAAGTAACAAATGTGATTCCAAATGGAGGTTACAACGAGTTTGAGCTACTGCAGTTAGCATCTTCAGCTGAAATTAAATCAGAACATCCAATAGCAAAGGCTATTGTTAACAAGGCAAAAGAACGATCCATTCCTACTCTTGATGTTTCAGAGTTCAATTCAATATCTGGATATGGCGTAGTAGCTTCCCGCCTAGAAAAAAGAATCTTTGTAGGTAGTCCTAAAAGAAACGACAGTAACAATGGGACAACAATTCCTCAAAATTTGCAATCAAAAACAACCGAACTCGAGTCACAGGGCAAAACCGTGGTTGCCATCTTTGTTGAAGACAAACTAGCTGGGTTAATAGCGGTCGCCGATACATTAAGAGAGAATGCAAAGTCTATGATTGATGAGATTAAACGCATGGAAGAAACGAAGTATAACATCATACTTATGAGTGGAGACAATGAAAGAACTGCTAGGGCTATTGCCAAGGAATTAGGTATAAACAATGTTTTGGCTGAAATACTACCCGCAACAAAAGCCCAGAAAATCAAGGGGCTCCAACATCAAGGTAGAAAGGTTGCAATGATTGGAGATGGTATCAATGATGCCCCTGCGTTAACACAAGCTGATATAGGAATAGCAATGGGCTCTGGCACAGATATTGCCATGTCGGCTGGGAATGTAATACTGATTAAAAGTGATCTTAATCATGTTGTGTCTGTATTGAAAATAGGTGAATATTCAATAAAGAAAATTAAGCAAAATTTAGCCATGTCATTTGCTTACAACGCTATTACAATATCAATAGCTGCTGGATTACTATATGGGTTTACTCATTCACTTATCCTAACGCCAACATTGGCTGCCCTTGGATGGATTGTAAGTGATTCAGCTGTATTTGGAAACTCTCTATTAGTTAGGAAATTTTATTCTAAAAATTAGATCAGACACACAAGCAAAACAATCTCACCAACAGCAGCAAAAAAATACGTAGACTTAAAGCTGTGCTTTTACTAGCTCTTCTTACTTTGATGCGTCAATCTTTGTTGTCCTACTAATTGGTAGTTTGGCTTTACTTTCGAAAGCTAGACATTTGTATCATATTAACTCCTTAGAAACAAAAGAACTCGAAACGTTAATAATTAATCATATTATAACTGGAACATCTCATTGGGTAGATATATGAGAACTTATAGCTATCTATTAACAATGACGGTTACTAAGGTATCTATTGTTTTATTTACAGCTATCTTATTTTTATTTACATTATCCATCTTTTTTTCTAATCATCCTACTTTTGTACTAGCAATTTCAACCAATGAATCCAATCGTGTTCTTGGAGGTATCGCCTCATTATTGAGTTCGAATCCTGACATAGTAGTTAATGGATTTCATGTTCCGATCTTTAACTCGTCCAACTCAAAGCCTGATGTTCCAGCAGCAGAAAAAGGCTTCTTAGTTGCTGAGGAAGGAAATTTCAAGATTTCTTATCCTTCGAGTTGGATAAAGAATAACGCTCCTACTAGTCAATTTACAGGAGTTTTTTCTACTCCGATTGTTAGCTTTCTCATTCCCGCTGCTGGTCTTGATAGTAGGGCCATCACTAATACAGGTGTCATGATTGCCAAATATGTTATGGGTAATCGGTCATCCTCAGCATCATTATCTGACTATGTGAAACAAGAAATAAACGCTCTGGAAGGTAATACCTATTTTGAACTTAACGAATCATCTCCGGCCAAACTTGGAGGCAATAATGCAGCACACACATTAGTATATACCGCCAGCATGTCTGATTCATACACCTTGGCGGTGGATCGAGAAAAGACTATCGAGACCATTGCAATAAAGGATGGTACTGCATATTTCGTTGTATACAGAGAAAATACAGATTTGTATCCGACTTATCTGCCTCTAGTAAACAAGATGGTCGATTCATTTGAATTCAAATGATAGGGGAAAATAAAACCGATAGATTGCGTTTTATAGTTGGAGGAGGCATCGATGTACAAAAAATGAGTGGAGTAACATTTTGGTTTACATATTACCATATTTTGTGATTTTGTCAATATGGTTGGTATTTTTTTCGTCATTAGTCACTTCTACAATGTATGCAGCTCCACTACAACAAGCAATAGCACAAACTACTACTACTGCAACGAAATCGACTAACAGTAATGCATTCCTAACTTATGAAAATAATTCTACATTAGGAGTAAAAATACGGTATCCATCAAATTGGCAAAGTGATAGTTATAACAACAAAGTCGCATTCTTTGCTCCGTCGTTAGAAGAAGGTAATTCAAAGATAATTCCAGCATCCATGTTTGTAGAGGTTGATAGTCTGCCTTTCCAAATCACAGATGTAGAGGATTATATTTCTCACTACGTTAACCGTTTGAGAAATCATGCTGCAATATCTGAGCCTAGTGTAGTAACATTAACCAGTCTTGCAGGTAATCTAGCGCATAACTTTACTGCTTTTGCTAAAATAGGTCAAGATGAATACCATGCAACTGACATAATTATGTTGAGTGGTGTTAAGAAATATGAAATAACGTATTATATAGCAAAACAAACAGAGTTGTCTAGCTATCTCCCAACTATACAAAAGATGATTGATTCATTTGAGATTAATATAGGGATAACAAATTCAAGTGGTAATTCTTTCTTAACATACGAAAATAATTCTACTTTAGGAGTAAAAATACAGT
>CAKOFP010000254.1 GCA_933226995.1 Candidatus Nitrosopolaris rasttigaisensis
AATAGCATAGTCATAATACTTTGCAATTTCATTTATTACAGTGGCATTATCCCCTCCTAGACCTCTCGGAGTGGCGAAAAGTGTGGTATTAACCCCATGGTCACGTAGACATTGTTTTGACTGACCCACCTCATAATTGAGACCACTGGAAGAGAGTTTCGTCAAAGTCTTATATGTCATGGTCTTTGACCCAATATCGTTCCCATTATTATATAGCGAAACTATATCCTGCCAACTCATACGTAACGGCAATCCTACCAAGGTGCAGGTGATGAAAAAGCTTCCTTTAAAGCCATACCTGTCCAATATTGGCTTGGCATTCGTATATTGGGTTTTCCAGCCATCACCAAAAGTAAGGATTACTACTTTATCATTTTTTGGTGTCTGACTCTGAGCTTGCATAAGGTAGATACTCTCGGACGAAAAAAAGCCCAAGACTAATAATGGGAACAACGCGATAACGACAAGTAAGTAAACAGTCATGTCCAATCTTAGAGCATCTGTGTATTGCTTATCATTAAGCGACGAGTAGTTCTTTTTTAATCTTATGGTGTATTCGTCTAATGTATTGGTTTTGACAAGAATGATTCACGGTCAGAATGGGGTAACGGGCAAAGATAACATAGAAGTCCCAAACCAAGCCAATACCGAAGTAGTAAGGTTCAAAGTCCTACGGACTTGAGAGGCAGCTATCGGCTTGTAATTGATACTGATAGTTGGGGTCTATCCGACGCCTACGAAGGTAACCTTAGTCATAAATCGCTCCGTTTTCAAAGAGAATGCGAATGATTTTATCTGTATGTGCTACATTTAGAATATATTCAAGATTGCGTGCGACGTCTTGAATAGCACCCTGATTTTCTGCTAGTTGTTTGAAGAAGGTTCTGGACAAGTGACACCATAAACCATCCATAATGCTTTTCAACTTGAATTGCATTATAAATGTGAGTGTCAAATCAATACAGTCAAGATTCAATTAAGGATATAATAGATGAGCTAGATAAGGAAACAGCCAAAATAGTTATATCAAAGGAAATCAGAGGTAGGTACAAGAAAACCTCTACAGTAATAAGAGGTATGGCGCACAGTATGAAAGACCCAGAGATAATAGCCATAACTAGCGAGCTAAAGACAAAGATAGGTACAGGAGGTACCTATAAAGAAGGACGAATTATACTGCAAGGAGATCACAGGCAGGCTGTTAAACAGTTGCTAATTAAAAAGGGATTTAGTGAACAATCGATCGAGGTGTTATAGTTCAATGTGAAACCAATATGAAAAGCTGCTGGATATGATATATCATTTCCATATTCAGTAGTTCATGACTTTAGGCGCGTGAATGAATAGCATTTAATTCCGAAATATAATTTAGACGAGGATTTTTATTCATAAAATGTTGGCAGCGTGAGAAACTAATAAACAATCAATGTGCTCATGTGTCTACGGTTAATTCTTTAGCGTCGGTTATTGCTTCATCAACTGTACCTTACCTGATATATTTTTGTTTATCTCCGTGCTCAACATGAACTTCGACGGTTAGTTCCATGAGTTCAAGATCACGCTATAGAATTTAGGCCGCACAGGAATGTTTACTCTAAATCGCTGACCATTCGCGCAGAGGATAAACAACTAAAAATGACGCCCTGATAATTTCCATACGAAAGCCGAAATAAGTCAGGCACGATTCTAATTGTTAGAACCATACAAGAATTACAAAATATGAAAAAATGCATATCAGAGAATTAGATAAAAGGAATAAGGCCCGATCTAAGGGACTAATTGAACGGTTGGACAACGCATCTTCTTACTCTTGCATGGTGCTCCCGAAATGTTTTCCCTATTAGTCCGCTGTTTCTGCTGCTGCCGCTGACTGTGAGGTTGTGAGCTCAGAGTACCTACAATAAAGAATCTGGACTTCAACGGAACAAATGTCTTTTTGATATTATCATCACAAAATCATTGAGGGTAAGGATTTGGAAGTGACTTACTATCCCAACACCTCCTATGGGGTTCACAAACCATTTGTCACCCGAGGTAATGGTACGCCGTTTTGGAAAGCGATTCATAAGGTTCGCTTCACGAGTGGCCTGTTCATCTGACTGGCGTTATTGCAAAGCTGGTCCAGTCAATATCAGTCTGTGCATTTCTGCCTGATTTGACAACCTCATTAGAATCAAAGGAACGAGTACTGAGGCAATGCATTGAATTGTGATATGTTCTCGGCTTGTATTTTTACGTTTAAAAAGTGCTTCATCTAACAATTTGTATCTCAAATGTGCTTTTAAAGAAAGGCTTCAGAAATTCATAACCGCGATCGAATGTGATTAAACGATTAACTCTCGCAAACTGAGCCATAATCGCATGTTGTATATCATTGTAATCTGCCCCCCTATACCGATAACTTTTATACGGACGCCCGCAAATAGGACAGAAATTCTGGTCTAGAATTTTTCCAAATGTCTTCCTCTGTATTTGCACAACTCTCCTGAAGAATTCATTCGCCGGGATATTTGATTCTACAGCAACTAGTTTTTTTGCCATAGTAGATTCAGTTATTTTTGCAAGAAATTCTTTTGTGTATAGATCTATTTTCGACTTTAACGTGTCTGCTATTCGACTCTCGCTCTTTATTGTGTGCGTAAAAGACTCTTTCTGAACTACTTTGCTCCTGAGAATAGAGACCATCTCAAGTATGACCAAGTCACTAATTACAACGACAGATTGAGGATTTGCGATTATCCCATCTATGATATTTCTTGCCTTATCATAAGTCTTTTCATAAGTGCCTTTCGTAACGTACGAAAACCATACATTTGAATCAATATATGTTCTCTCTAATTTGCTTGACAAACTCTACTGGGTCTTCGTGATCAGCATACTCTTTTAACATTCCGCACAAATCCTTCACGGCGTCACGTCTCGGTTTGGCATGCAATGGTGGCAAATCATAGATTTTGCGCCATTGTATAGCAATTTTCTGACTATTCGTTAACTTAACCATATTGGAAGCGTAATTAGACCGGGAGTCTATCGGTTCTTTTTTTCTTGGATCTGATTTCCTTTGCTTTTTGGCCCGTGGGGAGGTGGCCATAAGATCCTATATTGTATAGTTTTTGAGTATATATCAATTAGTACATTGTCGACTAGTCTACGGTTGAGTCTTCTAGTAAGTTTACCCTGGTGTTTATTTATGACTCTTTCTGGAGTGGAGCAATCCCTGAACAAGAAAAAAGAGAAATTGATAAAGAAACTGGCTAGACGGACCAGGTATTATAAAGTTCATTCGAGACCCTGTCAAGATACTCTAAATTGCAACTTGAAATTGGAATGGCAGCTAAAGATGAAATCTGGATAATATTTCAACAGCTGCTGCATTCTCGTCAGATGAAATTATGAGCAATTCAGTCACCAATAGCTGTAATAAAAGAAATTGGTGTAAAAACCAAAAGCCTGACACATAAGGAAGCCCTACTCTAATGTTAAACAAGCCAACTAGGTTTACAAACGGAGGTCAGTAATTTAGAGGGGGATAGAGAAGCGTCCCTTGTTGTTGAAATAAAAGATGATACCAACAGATCTTCTGATGAAGCGTTGGGTTTGGGAGCCTTTCACATCGCTTTGAGAAGATTACAATGTAAGCTGGTTATTCAGTGGAACGCAAGCCTAAAGTTCCTGTCGGTCGAACTTGCTTGAAGACTAGATATTTCCCTATACGACATAGTTCCAGTTACTACATAATTTGCCCTTCCCTCAACCACTTTGTTCCAAGCATTTGCCGTAGAATTATTCTTTTGAAATAATTGATTATCTTTTAAGATGACGGATCCGTCACCAACAATCGGATAAATTCCAGCAGAAGATGTAACAAATCCCTCCAACCTCGTTCCAATGGTTCCTGACACGATTCGCTTGCCATCAACGAGTATATCATATGCAATTGCCTCTAAAATTGCAGTTCCTTTATTAGGATTGGTTGCGTTAAAAGAAACTTGTATAGTTGCTGAATGATTATTTATTTGGTTGGGAACGATGTCTCTTATAGACAGTGAAAGCGGCACAGCAGTAGTGTTCGTCTGGACAGCATTATTATTAGAATGAGTTCCAGTACTGCTAATAACAAATATCGCTATGGCAATAGCAACGATTCCCCCACCAGCAGCATATATGAGCTTTAGACGCATACTTGAACAGTATTGAATTCCTAAATATAATTTGTGTCGACTATGGCTAGTGCGTTGTTATGTGTATGTGTTACTTGAGCAAGTACGCGTGACGTACCTTGACACCAGACTTCCTCGCGAGCCCGTTGGCTTGCAGTCTGGAGCTTGTCTCAATATTAATACTGACAGGCATGTTTCCTAGTTTATTGATGGAGAGGGGTGTATTTTCCAACATGTTTTCACCGTAGGCAAGAATTGTTTTTTATCTTCTTTTGATGATATTATCCGTTGGGATTTCGGATTGTTTGACCGGGATTATCATTACCATTTGAGTCTAAGGACATAACCAAAGATAAAGGACGGTTTACATCGATTAGTCGGGTATTTGCATTTGCTGCGTCAGATGGACTAATTGATACGGCATTTTAGAATAATGTTCTGACGTGAAATAGTTTCAGCTAAAGAGAGAGCCAATATTGCTGAAATTAGGAGAGCAGCACTACAGTTTAAACGCCATTGGAAGACTATTTCGAATACCTTACCGGTCATCCCAACTTAAGGTTTATCTATAGCCACTGACTAAAGTTAACTGTTACTACCAAGAAACGGCAATGATGACTTCATTCTAGCTCTGAGCCGTTTCTATATTTCTATTATTACAATATGGACGAATAT
>CAKOFP010000255.1 GCA_933226995.1 Candidatus Nitrosopolaris rasttigaisensis
ACATCTGTATGCTCTCTATAGTCAATGACGAAAATGTTGTCTAGCATCTTAGGAATGGTTCTGACATTCTCTATTGCCATTATGCTGGCGAGCGCAGGTTCTGCTTCTTCGGTACTTGGTGCGACTTCCTCGACAGGAAACGCGAGCGGTAATTCGGCTGTGAAATCAAGTAACATGACTTCCTCTGGTAGCATGATGAATAAAACAGGGGTGGGTAATATGTCAAGAGCAGGTAACGCAACAGCCGGTAAGGTGTCAAAAGCAGGTAACACGACAACTCTCTCCGGTCAGGGAACTCCTGGGGCACCATTCAAGCCAACAGGTAACATGCAGCGCTGTAACTAAGCCCGGCCAAGCGGTTGTGGGGTCTTAAGGGCCTCGGCAATTTGATATCACCGGGCGAGAACTTTAGAAAGACATTGGTCAAGATTGGTCCTGATTGATATTTAGTTTTAATACTCTGCTCTACGAATAGATTGTGCAAGAAAGCGAGTGGTCCATTTCGCTTTGTCGGCTATTGCAGCGGCTAACATAGCGCAAATAACCCTCAAGATATGTGGGATTTTAAATCCAAATTGTACCATTTTCTAGCCTAGTCCGTCCTTTATTCGTGTTTTTGTTCTCTAATAACTTGAAGACTAGCTAAAGTCTCAAGTTGCGAAATGTCTTAATAAATAATATTTTTCAACCGGACATGTTTATATTGTGATAGGATATTACAGCATGTTGAATTCAAAACCGAGCACGAGAGCATCTTCACCAACATCTCCACCGCCAATAATCTCAGCAATTTCCTCACTAAAATTTCCATTTAAACTTACAAAGGATCAGACTGAGGCCGTTGATGCATGGATAACAAATGGCTATAAAGGTTCGATAATATACAGTACTGGCACCGGTAAAACAGAAATAGCTTTTGAATGTGCAAAAAGGGCATGTGAAGCACTGTTACATACCGAAGGCAATAATGTTTCTGATATAAATAATAATTCATTCAATATCCTCTTTCTTGTACCACGAATTGTCCTAGTACAGCAGAATATTAACAGACTTACAAGATATGGTATTCCTCAAGAGAGAATAGGAGCATATTTTGGAGAGCGTAAAGAAGTACGTGAAATAACAATAAGCACATACCAGAGCACAATTAGCAATCTTGATCTTATTAATAACTCTGACATGATCATATTTGATGAAGTACATCTGGTGAGTGACACTGCTACAACTTTAAGAAAGGTGTTTGATTTTGTAACAGCAGCAGATCCTAAAAAACCATTACTAGGCTTAACCGCAACAATAGATGAGCAAGATCCTAAATACAATACAATTCTCTCATTGTTGCCACCAGTAAGAAGATATATGATAAAAGATGCTGTGAAAGATAAAAGATTAGCGAGACCTGTTGTTATTCCAATAAAAGTTGATCTAACATATAATGAAAAAAAGATCTACGACGAATGCTCCGCCAAAATCAGAAATATCTCTATGTATCTTAATACTTCTGATCCTAAATCTATATCCTCTCTGTTAAGAACAGGAGGACGTACAGCTGGATTAGCAAGAGCATGGTTTGCAAATGTTAAGGAGAGAAAGAATCTGATTAATTGTGCTAAAAATAAACTATTAGCAGCGGTAGATATTATAGCAACAAAACATTCGTCTGAAAGGATTATGGTATTTAGTGAAACTATAGAATCCATACAAAAACTAAAGGAAATGTTACGACAAAATAAAGGAATAGAATCCATGCTAATTGAGAGCAAACTGAAATCAACAGAGAGACAAAAAATACTGGCACAATGGGGAAAAGAATTCTTTCCGCTGCTCTCAGTACATACATTAGAAATAGGCTATGACGTACCGGAAGTCAGAGTGGCAATAATATTAGCAACATCATCTAATATGAACCAAATAGTACAAAGAATAGGTAGAACAATAAGAAAAACTGAACGAAAAGATACAGCGTTGATATATACTATATATCTTTCAGAAACTCATGATGCCAGCACTCTAAAGATGGTAAGAAAAGCCACAGATGTAGATACAAGAGAACACGAAAATAAGGACAAGAAAAATCGAAGAACAATAAGTGTATCAGGTAACAATGATAACCTAGATAGATATTGTTAAAGAATATAATTATTTATATATTGTGATCCTATATCTGCAAATCCGGACAACTTTATATTCGCGATAAGATTGCAATTTATATAATGAATGTGTACATAAATTCTGGTCAGAAAGAAATCATCTAGGTTATTGTAAAATCTATACAACCTCTCAGAGTAGTGTTGTTATGATACATCATCACCCTTACATGATTTTGCTACAATGGATAATGATACACACTCATTTCTCATATTTTGAAACCTTTTTCCATCAACCAATGAATTATTTTTTTATACTGTGATGAAATGAGAGCTAGAACCAACTCTTCACTTGGGAATGATTCTGGTCCTGCGTTTATTGCTATACAATATTGATAATATTCTCTTAACATCCCTTTGAAATGTTCTTTATCTTCCTTTGAGCGCAGGCTATGGACAAAGCCTTTCCATGATTCAATTTCATTCTTGACCGTATGTTCCTTAAAAAAAGTATTCGTCTTAACCTAAATTCTAACATTGGAGAGTCCTTTTAAGGATTGAAACACCGAGCAGGGGGAGAGAGGGGATCATTGATTGTTTGTAGTGATGCTAGAGTTATAGTG
Source organism: Candidatus Nitrosopolaris rasttigaisensis (assembly GCA_933226995.1). Taxonomy (GTDB): domain Archaea; phylum Thermoproteota; class Nitrososphaeria; order Nitrososphaerales; family Nitrososphaeraceae; genus Nitrosopolaris; species Nitrosopolaris rasttigaisensis. The sequence goes on from CAKOFP010000255.1 coordinate 2,711, forward strand.
AATCAATAAATTTTACGAATTCATGAGTATGGATATCCTTTGTCTTGTCCCACACTTTCTTGATTTTTGGAATATTCATAGTCGACTTGGCACTTGCTTTCCATCTGTCCCAAAGCTCCTGATCCAACATTTTTGTCTTGTAAAGACGAAATAGAAGTTCAAAAAAATCGATTATTGCACTAATATTGTTATATTCCTCTGGACTGTCAACAAGAGCAAGATAACTTGAAACTTCTGGACTTTCCTTTGCTATTTTAGAAATAGTTTCATTATTCCACAGACTGTAAGAGGAACTCAAGATGTTCATATATAACTGCTGTTCAGTTTGAATACGGGTATTTCTTCTTACCTCTGAAAAGCTGATCAAAGATATACCAAGTGCGCTAGCATAGATGACAGTAGAAATTATTTGGATATAATCTGAGACAACCATTTTGTTTCAACTTCCCTATTGAATAACAAATAGTATGTGTGTTTACCAAAATTTGCTAAGAGTACTTTTATGTAGTTATCATCCTTATTCATAGCTCCAGCAGGTACAATGCGACGATGAGTCTTACTCCACTCCATTCAGATTCGATTGAGAATCTATTTTTGAGATTGTATTCCTTTGACGTTTCAGTTTGTTTGTAGACATCTAAGAATACCTTTCGAAAAGATGTAGCGAACTGTCAGTCGACCTCCACACCCAAGACGAAATGCAGCTTCGGTCAAAAAAGATTTTAATACTTAAATTTGAGATTATTGCTAAAGTTTGTCATTATATCGAGAATTTCCGAGCCTTCGGCTATTCATTTTCCAAAACTCGTCCAAGCAGAGATCTGATTAGAGAATCCCTTTAGACTTATATCGGATTATGATGTAGATCCAGTTAAATCATTTTATGAGTGCTTTATAACGAGAAATTCTTTCCATAATAGGAACTTATTGAAATTGATTTTTTCGCGAGCACTATACATAGA
>CAKOFP010000256.1 GCA_933226995.1 Candidatus Nitrosopolaris rasttigaisensis
AATTAGGAGCAGAAACACCAGCAAAGAACCCATACGTAGCCGAAATGTACAAGCTAGCATTAGAGGGAAAGCTGTACAGCAGAGCTATTCCATAAAACAGAACAGAAAAAGTAAACAGCAGAACAATGTTGGTCTGTATTAGAATCTGACCAACCAGCTTATTTTTATTTTATTGTCTTTGAAGTTTAATCCAACGATGCTCTTGCGGCTGAAGGTATTATTTCCAAAAGACTACAATTCTCAACAACTTCAATTTGTAAAAACACCGTGTTATCAAGCCGAGAAGGCTTAACAGCAAAACTTAAAAGGGTATTCACTGATTCTTTAGATTAGATGACTTTACCAAAGGGATACGGTACCGGCGGACGAAAGGAAGGTGGAGGTCGCGATGAATATGAGAAGATGATAGGGCACAGAGTCGAGTCTGGATTCTGGCGGAGAATCTATATTTTTGGCTTTGCATTATGCTGGGCGGCGACGGCTGGTGGAGTTTATGTTGGTGTAACAATATATCCGTGGGCATATCCTTTGCCAAGTGGCATTTATGCACTTTCCGTGCTGACAGTGATTGAATCATTAGGATTCTTCTTCATAATGAAGATCACTGGTGAGAAACCGGTTCGTTCGTGACTTGATACTCAGATCTTTTATATTTTTTATTATTACATACGGTTGACATATTATTTGCTGGTCACGGACTAGAGACATGTTATGGCAGCTACTACAAGTAATCCATGGTGCAAATAGTCCTCTCGCAAATAAAATAAAATTTTATATATTACTTGACGTCGTAGATTCCTATGGTCTGGCTTAGACGTACAACCCACTATCTGTTCATTGTTGTAGTTGCTGTCAATAGCACGCTGCTGACAATTAATGCAGGAGACTATATCTTCTACACCGACTGGGCTTGGACATCCTTTGTAATATTTTCGATTTCACAATCGACTATGCTTGCAGTAGGAGCTGTCTATTACTTGCTCTTTACAGGAGTTCCAGGAACAGCCACGTATTACGCAACCATAATGACTATCTATACATGGGTTGCAAAAGGTGCGTGGTTTGCATTAGGATACCCATATGACTTCGTAGCAGTACCAGTATGGATACCCTCGGCCATGTTGTTGGACCTTACGTATTGGGCTACGCGGCGCAATAAGCACATGCTAATACTTGTCGGCGGTACCTTGGTTGGTCTATCACTTCCGTTATTCAACATGATCAACCTGCTGCTAGTGCGAGATCCGTTGGAAGTCGCATTCAAGTATCCTAGACCCACATTGCCACCCTATATGACGCCAATTGAGCCTCAGGTCGGAAAGTTCTACAATAGTCCCGTAGCCTTAGGAGCAGGCGCTTCAGCAGTGCTAACTGTACCGATAGCTGCATTGGGTGCTAAACTGAACACGTGGACTTACAGATGGATGGCCGCGTGGAGTAAATGGGACTGACCCAAAAACCCTCACCTTTCTTTTCTTTTTCTTACTAGAATCTGCCTTTCAAATACACAAGGATTCAGAGGCTGTTAGCGAATGAATTTTTAATTTGTCAGGATCCCACTAGAATTTGTCATAGCTGTTGATATTCTTAAATTTGTGTGTGTAAAAGAAATTCAAGATCAAACAATTGCCTAATTTTGCTTCTGTACCTAATTGTCGACCCTGAGAGTGTCCAAAAGCTTCTGAATGGTAGTTATTGGAACATGATTCTCGTCTGCAATGCTTTGTCTAGATGGTGGCCACTCTGCGTAATTATGGATCTTAGACGTTATCCTCTCTTGATAAGTTGGAATATGTTCATTCTTGTAAAAAACGCCTAATGGAATCTTGCTTCCCCATTCATTAGACCGTGCTATCACCTGCCCCATTTTACCATTCAATTCTTCCTCGTCATGCACAATGCCATCATAGCCGGTTTCCTCTAGCTTGTACGTTCTAGGCATTTGCTTGCCGGTCTCAGGATTCATATTATCTACGCCTTGAAACCATTCTTTAGTATTGATGTCATTATAAGTGGGACATGGTTGAAGAACATCCAAGAAAGCTAGGCCCTTGTGCTGAACAGCTTTCGCGATCAAGTCCTTTAGATGCTTCACATCGTAGGAATAGCCTCTGCCTATAAAAGTAAATCCAGACACTAGCGCCAGCGCTATAGGATTCACGGAATTGTTCACGTTAGGTTGTGGCAATGATTTGGTCTTCATACCTAATTTTAATGTCGGAGCCGCTTGGCCCTTGGTTAAGCCGTAGACCGCATTGTTGAACATAATATAAACCATGTCCACGTTCCTTCGACCAGCACTGACAAAGTGACCTGCACCGATCCCAAGACCCCCGCCATCACCACCCACTGCTAAAACGTTTAATTCTGGATTGCACAGTTTCGCCCCTTGAGCGAAAGCCAATACCCTACCGTGAAGCGTATGGATGCCATAAGTGTGGATAAAGTGCGCTGTCTTGCCGGAACATCCTATGTCTGAGAATATAGTAGCCTTATGCACAGGGATCTGCAAATCCGCCAAGGACATTTGAATTGCGCTTAAAATACCAAAATCTCCACAGCCAGGACACCAATCGTTATGAACGTTCGTTTTATAATCCGCAAGCTTAAGTGCCATGTTCTAATACAATCCTCCTAGGGGCATTTCCTTTAATGATGCTCATTAACGCGTTATAAATCTCGCTGGTAGACATGGGCCTGCCGTTGTACTTTACTATTCTATACTCGCTATCACGGTGCAGATATTGCTTGACAAGTGATCCCAATTGCGAAGTGTGGTTCATTTCGATGTCCACCAAAATTTTAGTATCGAACAGCATCCTTTCGAGTAATGCAGTAGGAAATGGATTCATTAGACGCACCTGAACAAAATGTACCGTTTTGCCCTCTAGGGCAAGCTCATCCAACGCGTCCAGAATTGCACCCTTAGTAGAGCCCCAACCGATCACGGTAAGTGCAAGTGACGGGTCTAGCTGTCCGTAGGATACAGCCTTATCTTCATCAGATATTTCCTCTAATGCGAGATCTAGTTTGCTTAATCGCTTGTCCATCATCTTGTTGCGTATAAAAGGGTCTTCAGTAATATGCCCTTCTTCGGTATGTTCGTCTCCACTATTCCAGAATATCCCATTTTCAGTTCCGAGAGGAATTCGTGACGAAACCGGGCTCTCCCCAAATTTGAACCGAAGATAATGGCCCGCCGCTCCAACTTCCACGGAGGGTGGTAGACTCTGTAAGAGTTTTCCCCTATCAATCGCCACTCTCGACTGGTCGAAATACTTGCATGTCATAACGCTATTCGCAATCGCTTTATCCAACATGTGTATTACCGGCATCTGATATCTTTCTGCAAAATTGAAAGCTTTTACGCTGTCATAGAAACTCTCCTCAATATCGCCAGATGCAAAAACAATTCTAGGAAACTCACCATGACCGGCATGAATCGCAAACCTCAGATCGGCTTGTTCATGTCTAGTCGGTAGTCCTGTAGAGGGGCCTGCGCGCTGATATAGGGATACTACCAACGGGACCTCATTCATTCCAGCCCAGCCGAGTGCTTCGGCCATCAGGGAAAATCCCGGTCCGGATGTGGCCGTCCCCGAACGCACGCCGGTCAATGCCCCGCCAATAGCCATAGTAATCGCAGCTATTTCATCTTCTGTCTGGACTACTACCATAGATCCTTTTTTGCCATCAGTCTGCTCTACTATCTGGTTAGATTCGAGAAACTCGCTGTCGTCGCTTGCCGGGGTTATAGGATAGTACGTCTGGAATCTGCAACCGGCAACCAATTTCCCCATTGCTGAAGATTGATTACCCTGAACAAGGATGATATCGGCTGACTGTGGCTTGCATGACAACTTAAGCTGGGATTGCGATAAATCAAATCGCGATTTGACGTATTCGTATGCATAATTTGCTGCAAGCACGTTGCCGTCAGCAATCTTCGGTTTTGCCTTAAAAATAACTTTGATTGCTTTGGCTAGTATCTCTTTGTCAAAGTCCAAAATGGCCATGGATGCGGAAAGTGCCATCACGTTTATCATACGTGTTAGCTTGCTGAGTGCGGGCTCATTAATCTCCATAGAAAACTGCTTGAGTATCCCAAAATACGGAATGTCATACAGAGCAGCGCCATTTTTTTTTGCGAAGTTTACCATTCCGTTTACGGTAATTGGACTTTCACTCTTTTCCAGCATTTCGGTAATACGTTTAGCAGCAGGTTCATCAATTGTTGGAACTTCCTGAAGTGTGGTGCTGCTCAAATCTGAATCGTAGATTATGGCACCGCCACTCGTTACCTTGTCCGCATGTCTGAATATTGTTTCAGCATCAAAAGAAACCAGAATATTGATGTCGTCCAGGTGGGAACGAATCGGGTCTTCGGACACACGTACTGCAAAATAGCTGTGTTCACCTTTAATGTTAGAATAATATTCCCGATTTCCGAAGATGTGGAGCCCACCCTGAAAACAAGCTCTGGAGAAAATATTTGCTGCAGAGTCGACGCCGCTACCCTGGGCGCCGCCTATCATCCAGGTTAATGAATTAGCGAAGTTCTTTGCTCCAACCAACAAGACAATGTGATTTGCATTTTCCTCCTTTTATTGCTTTATGATCTTACAAGTTAGAAAAAAAACCATAATCTCATCCGCCAGTTGCCGCATCAAACAGGCAACACTCGCATCTATCAACTTCGCCGCAGTATGGACATTCACACATGCACGCATCGATATGATTTCCGCAGTGGTCGCAATTAACTCCGTCAGCGCTGTTTGTTTTTTTAGCAGTCTCGGCCAACATAGGTTTTTCTCGCTCAAACCTATTATACTTTATGAGTTTTCTAGGTGTAAAGTAGTTCGACTAAATTATAAAATATCGATAGTGGCTGGCGGTACTTTAGAAACCCAACATAAGTGACGAAGTACTGCCTAAGGACTATCTTGAGACAAGTCCTGCTTCCTGCATAAGAAACACGACAAACACGATAATGATAGGGATCGTAAATAAGGCTATTGAAGCATTGAATCGTTTTATTTTCAAATCTGAAATCTTCATTAGCTGTGCGAGTTTCATTATTAAAGTTAGCCTGTTACAAATGAATCTATATATCGGCAAGGTCATTAACAACGATAAGGCTTGTCAAGCAGACTGGGGACAAGCATCAGCGCTTCGACCTGTTTTATACAAAAATAATATCTATATAAGTGTTAGAAGAACTTCATTTATGACAATATCTCTTGTGGCAGCTGAATATGAGCCGAAGGGAATTCGATCCACGACCTTTGATAAAACTGTAGTTCTCAGAGGGACCACATTGCTTAAACGAGGTTTTGCTCATATGCAAAAGCATGGTGTTGTAATGGATGTCACAAATGTTGAGCAGTCGCAAATTGCTGAAGATGCCGGAGCTGTTGCTGTTATGGTACTAGACAAGTTGCCTTACGACGTTAGAAAGTCTGGCGGCGTAGCTAGAACTGCCAGTGTCAAGATAATCGAAGACATCATGGACGCCGTCACTATTCCGGTTATGGCCAAATGTCGTATTGGGCATGTTTCAGAAGCTA
>CAKOFP010000257.1 GCA_933226995.1 Candidatus Nitrosopolaris rasttigaisensis
GTTCCAACCATAAGTAGCGTATCTGCATCACTCATAGCATCACTAGACGGTTCGGTTCCAAGTAAACCAAGACCGCCAAGACTATATTGATTGTCATCAGGAATTGCGGCTTTACCTAACAGTGCTTTGACGACTGGAGCGCCTAACTTTTCCGCAACTGCTAGTACCTCGTTTCCAGCTCCAAGTGCCCCTTGTCCCACAAGTATTACAATCCTACTTCCTCCGTTAAGGATTTTAGCTGCCTTTTCGATTAAAGATGGACTAGGAATCGTTTCGGCAACATAAACGTCTGATGTGTGGTAAGCAACATTATGTCTGGAGAATTGACCATTCAATTTCTTTTCTTGCACATCGATTGGGATTGTTAAGTGGCTCACTCCTCGTTGTGCGAGTGCAGTTCGACAACCAATGTCGACTGCCATTTCTGCTTGCTCTGGAACGCATATCATGTCATTGTAGACTGCAACATCTGAATATAGCTGTAATAGGTTTACATCTTGTTGGTAATTTGAATTCATTAAATCAGAGTATGTGGTTCCTGTGATAGCAATTACAGGAGTGTTATCTGCTTTAGCGTCATATAACCCATTCAAAAGATGTATTGCACCTGGCCCAGAAGTTGCAACGCATGCCCCAAGTTTTCCAGTATATTTTGCATAAGCACAAGCCATAAATGCTGCTGATTCTTCATGTCTGACGAGAACAAATTTAATTTTGTCCTGGCGGAGTCTTAATGCTTCAATAAATCCATTTATCCCATCACCTGGTAAGCCGAAAATTACGTCAACTTTCCAATCAAGCAAGGCTTCAGCTACAATATCAGCCGTACGCATACTTTCATATTCAGTCATCCTATACAGTACTATAGAGGGGAATATATTAATAATTTTTACATCGAATAGGCGGATTTCTGAATTGATTTGGTTAACACTTAGATTTAGATTAAGAATCCATTCAATGTTTAGAAAAACCCAAGTTAGACCAAAAATGATATGGCTAATCTATGCTTATTCGTGATTTGGACGCCATGCCGATAAGGTTCGTATCGCAGGTCACACAGCTCCTGTCAAATCGTGTTCTATGGAGTGCTTAACGAAACATGAACCGCTGCAAATGCACTTCAAAGATGAAGTTGAATTCGAGCTAAAACCAAACCATAGAACTAGGAAAAGGTCTTTGATGGAGATACTATAGAGATATATGCATCCTATAGTACGCAAAAGATATTTGAATACAAAAGAAGATGCCATCAATCTTCATAAAACGTTAAAAGGAAAGATCGAAATTCATAATAGAGTCTCTATTGAAACTGCTTTTGGTGAAGAAAAGGGAGCACTGCCCTTGATATATACTCCTGGCGTTGCATATGTTGCTGAAGAAATAAGTAAAAATAAAGAATTGATTTATGATTACACTTCAAAGTGGAACAACGTAGCCATAGTATGTGACGGAACGAGGGTTCTTGGTCTTGGAAACATTGGTCCTGAAGGAGCACTTCCTGTCATGGAAGGAAAATCTGTTCTGTTCAAAGTTTTGGGCGTTATTAATGCAATTCCATTATGCATTTCTACAACCGATAAGGAGGAAATAATTAGATTCGTTAAGGCGATTGAACCGGGTTTTGGAGCAATAAATATCGAAGATATAGAATCGCCTAAGGTCTTTGAAATAATAAAAAGGCTTCAAGATGAACTATCCATACCTTTATTTCATGATGATCAGCACGGGACGGCTGTAATTACCTTGGCTGCGTTGATAAATTCTCTAAGACTAGTAGAAAAAAGATTCGATAACGTTAAGGTGGTGATATCTGGGGCAGGTTCTGCGGGGTATGGAATTTTCAAGATCTTAGAAGAAGCAGGTTGCAAGGATATCGTTGTAACAGACAGCAAAGGTGCGATATACGAAGGAAGGGAAGACCTTCAAGATACTGATCCTAACAATTCGTACAAGCAGGAAATAGCAAGTAATTCCAATCCAAGGAAACTAGTAGGAAATTTGCACGAGGTAGTTAGAGAAGCAGATGTTTTCATAGGAGTATCTGGCAAGTCTGGACTTTTAAGTAAAGACATGGTACGATCAATGCACAGCAACGCTATCGTGTTTGCGCTAACCAATCCAGATCCTGAAATTCTTCCTTCAGATGCCCTTAAAGCAGGCGCACGGATTGTTTGTACTGGACGCTCTGATTTTCCCAATCAAGTTAACAACGCTGTTGTATTTCCATCAGTTCTTAGAGCTTTGTTAGATACAAGAGCAAAAGGGTTGAATGAACAGATGTTGGTAACTGCCTCCTATGCAATCGCCTCACTTGTTGAAGAGACTCACTTGAAAGAGGACTACATAATCCCAAAAGTCAATGACCCAAGGATTCTTCCTATTGTGACCGAGACTTTGAAAAAGGCAATTAGAAGAAATTCGCCTATGGGCGATGCTGAAAATAAAAATTGACATTACATACGCGATGTTAGCCAGTAATATTAGATTCAATTATCTGAAAGCGAGAGAAGATTCGTAGTTACTACAAATTATGGTCCGCTTCAATAACTTTTTGGGCAGCAGGTGAAAAGATACATGACTGGAATGCACTATTGTCTTTACCAGCGTGTGTAGCCTCCGATATATCGAAATTGGATCTCTATGATTTAGATGTTGAGTAGTTATCTGGTTATCTGGTTATCTGATTATCTCATTCTATTGTTCTTTTCGAAGATTAGATTAACTTCAGCCATTAAGGCTATGTAGAATCCCACTAGCGCTACTATTATTCCGGTATCAGGTCCAAATATAGCAACCAGTACACTTGTATTCAGTAATGTACATTGCCGTTGGAGCTCGAGTTGTAACTGGTTGTGTAATTGTCCGACGCATAGTTGACGATATCTGGTTATATTTGCCGGGGATACAACGGAGGAAGAATAAATGTAAATCAGTATGCCAATCAACCCTATTGCTAACCAAATTTGAAGTACTCTTATTGTATTCA
>CAKOFP010000258.1 GCA_933226995.1 Candidatus Nitrosopolaris rasttigaisensis
TCCACAGTTGTGCTAGAAGCGTGGCTGACTGGGGAATAATCTTTGATACTAGTTGTAAGGTTATGATACACAATTATAGGAATTGCATTTATCTTTCCGTTTGAATTAGAAGGAATTTGGCTATTAATAATCTGAAGGAATACCTGAAACATTTCAGGAGGACTAAAATTGTGTTTGTTACTGATATGGTAAAAGCTAGCACTTCTAATATCATATCTATTTGCATGAGTGAGCTTACCATTGGTCAAATATGTTCTGCAATCAGTCTGTGAATCTTTCGCGTAGCCATTACAGTTTAAAAACATAAGTGGGTCAGTTCCAGATCTTCCAAGATCATAATATTTAGCCACTAGATTAACTACTGATGGTTTGTCAGATCCCAAGTTTAGAGGATATCCAAGGATTGTTGCATTAAAGCCGTGGCTAGCAAAACATTGTTTTGATCCTCCTATTTCATAAGTCAATGCATTTGTAGATAATTTATTCAGATGCGCATGTGTCATGGTATGAGATTCAATATCCATTCCATCTTTATTTAACTGTGCTATATCTCGCCAGTTCATCCAATATGGTTGTGTTGCTACTTTACCACAGACTATAAAGAAACTAGCTTTAAATCCATATTTATCTAAAATTGGTTTAGCATATATCAATTGACTTTTATATCCATCATCAAAATTTATCATCACTATTTTATTGCTACTACCAAAACCACCACTGATATTACCGCCCAAAATGGAGCTGGCTGCTTGGGAGGAAAATGCAGGCGTGGCGGAAGAGGATTGGTTATGAATTCCATATAAATTTGGTGCGCTACCACGACTAATACTGCCCGGTATTCCGCCACTACTTGAGGGTGTTTGTAACGATGGCTTACTTAGGACCATATTCGGAAAAGAACTACCGATGATTAGCATCATTACAATAGCAATGACAACACTAATGCTACAAAATGTCTGAAAATTTGTACTTTTCTTAAGATTTGACAAGATAGTTCTATTTAGCTTATGACAGACAGATTTAATAATCGTTACAGACAAAAGACTTAGATAAATTTATTTTAACCGATATAATTTCATTTCGGAATGGTTCTCCAATTTCTTCTGAGACTTAGAATATAGATCAAGGGTGTTGGTTATAAGTGACCAAATGATATTCCCATTCATGCTATCTAGTTAAAAGGAATTGCGTGAGTATATCTACATCCTAACCGAAGGTGAATGTATACAATTGAAATCCTTTGCCGCTTACATTGATTATAATGGAATGAGAACCATAGTTGTTGTGTAGCGCCAAATTGTATAGTCTTTGTCCATCAAGCACGAATTTGCCATTTGGTGTCAAGTCCTTACCTAATGAGTTGTTTAATATTTGTGTGGCTCCGTCTTCAGCAACTATTCCTTGTTGTCCGTGTCCTCCAGCTACTATATTCACAGCCCTCGCGTTGTATGTCAAGATAATGTGTCCTGTGTTGCTTTGCAATTCCATATTATCAGGATTATTCTTCCATTGACCATCAAGGTATACTATATCAGGATTGAAACTGGTGTTCGGCGGAATTGAGTAAGGTATTGTTTGGTCGGGTTGGAAGTTTTGAGGATTTCCAAGAGGTGCTCTTGCAAAGGAATAGCCAAGATAAATTTCCGGTGTTATTTGTTTTGTTAAATCGACATAGGCGAGGCTGCCTGGATTGATTGTTGGTGTTGATTTAGCTGTATTGAAGCTTATATCCTTCATACCATTAAGAGCTGCTCCTTCAGCAAGCAACGATTGAATTGCGCTTTCTGTTGTATTATAATCGCCCTCTCCTATGTGATCATGTCTGATGTATCCTTGAGTATCAACCAAATAATCTCTTGGCCAGTACATGTTGCCATATGCATTCCAAGTACCATGATTACTGTCCAATATTACAGGAAACTTTATTCCCAATTTCTGAACTGCTGCTTTTACATTGTCGTAGTTTTTCTCAAATTCAAATTCAGGTGAATGAACTCCCACTATTACGAAGCCTTTGTCAGCATATCTTTGATACCAATCGTTAAGATGAGGTAAAGTCCTAATGCAGTTAATGCAGCTATATGTCCAAAAATCAACAAGCACCACTTTTCCTTTTAAAGATGTAAGTGTTAGCGGAGCATTACTAGGCGTATTTATATAACCTGCAATTTGAGCAAATTCCGGTGCTTTTTGAAATTTTGATTTATCAATTTGAAGGAATTGTGCTTTATCAAGCTTTATTGTTTTGATTGTACCATTTGTCGTAGTAGCAGCTGAAACAACTTTTTCTAGTTGTTGCTGTGAGGAAGAAGAAGCCTTATTGAGGCTTGGACTGTTGAAATATACTCCAAACCCAACAATTATAGCTATTACTGCAATTGCCATTGCTACAGCGCTAACGTTGTCTCTATTCATATTTCTCGTCTTCCCTCTCTCATCTTATATTCCACTCTGGATGTTAATGATTTGATTTGCAAGTGGGAAATTAGCTAGCAGAATTAACTGGTTGGTAAACAACAAAACGCCTACTACAACCAGTATTCCACCCATCACCAAGTTGAAGTATTTGAGATGTTTGACCATTCTTCTAATTATACCAGTAGCTCTTGAGAAGAAAGCACCGGTGATCAGGAAAGGTATTCCTAATCCTATAGAATAAGCCAACAAAGAATTGTATGCTGCCGCAGGATGAGTAGCTGCCAACGCAAATGTGCTACCCAAGATTGGTCCAACGCATGGAGTCCAACCAGCTGCAAATGCTGCTCCAAATACAAATGATGTAATATAGCTTGTTTTAAATCTTGGTATCCTGCCCATTGTCATCTTTTTCTCAAAGTTTAGGCTACGTATCCTTGTGGAGAGAATCAGGTATGCACCAAATCCTATTATCACAATTCCACCAACTGATGTAAGGTAATGTTGAAACCCGGCACCATATACAGAAAGAACGCTATTTAGAATTACACCTAATACTGCAAAAATAAGTGAAAAGCCAAGTACAAAGTAAACGGTGTTTAGAAAAATGTTAAGTCTAGTTCGCGTAAGTATCATCGTTGATGACGACCGCTGTTGTTGTTGCTTTTGCTGCCCTCGTCCACTGCCATCACTATTACTTTCGATGTTTCCGACCTTTTCATTAGAAGTAATAGTAGTACTTGAAGTGTCTTGTACTGAGTTCTTTGCTTCATTTATGGCTGTTCCTGAAAGATACGATATGAAACCAGGAAGTATAGGAAGAATACATGGTGATAGAAAAGAAGCCAGTCCTGCGCCTGCAGAAACTAAAACACTTGTTTCTAATACCATCTTATTTCATACTACCCTTCGATAACAAACTAGCAAACATTAAAACAAAACCTTCACCCTTGTATTAAATATATTTCCAATTTACATCCAAATGAATTCCAAATTTAAACAGACACCTGATGGTATTGGAGTACAAAGCGAGCACCTATAGTGCCTGGGACTCGTTGCAAATGAAAAGCTCTGGCATGCAACGAAGGCAGGTCCTTTAAACGTCCGATAAAGCAATACTGCATCATATTTCTGTTTTTGAGAAAAAAATTATTTATCAAGACGACAGAGAGATATTGAATTTATTTGTCTCTAGCGAAAAAAGTAGAGTATATCAAATAACAATCCAACAAGATCTGGAATGAATTTGGATAAAACTAAATAAGAGAATTCCCACTACCGTTTCTATTCTATAATGAACAGTTTGATGGAAATAAGTGCAGGCGTAGGGATAGCAAACGTCGTCCTTTTGATAGCTTTGCTAACTGTCTATGCTAAAGTCTACAACAGTACTAGAGCTGTATTTACTATTGGTTTAATGTTCTTTGCTGGAATGCTAATGTTACACAATATTATTGCAGTCTATGCTTATTTTGCAATGCAACCATTGTATGCAGTAGGATTACTGCCATATTTCGCGGTGATACATATAGCCGAACTAGCGGGAATAGCAGCATTACTCAAAGTTACCCTATAGTAGTTTTTTAAAATCATGTCCAATTTTATTCATCCGATGTTTTTCATTCCAATGCATGACACACCTGTGCTTGTATTCTTGCAGTTTCGGATAAGGATGTGTAGTGAAGTTAAAAGCAAATATGGAGCCAATTCTACCGCATTCATGGCAGCCAGGCGTATAAGATGATGAGAAACCGTGCGCTCTCCAACTACACACTTAGCCACCATCGTAGCCATTTAACGGATAAAGGAATTGGTTGTCGCTCTTGTTCTAGACGCTCGGCCCATTTAGGTGATATAGAATCAAAGGTTAATGGTTCTTGCACATCATCAAGGGTGAGTCCATTTTGCACGGGATATTATCACCGGTATCTGTTTGCTTCCTTATATTGGAAAGTTGTTGTTTCCCATACAACAGTCCGAGCCGGATTTGTTATTGTTTTAATGATCTTATACTAGCTCACTAGCTAACATACAGTATATTTTTCATGTCAAGTATTTAACAAAATATCCAAATTATACCGAATCATCTACTTATTTCTTCCATGATTGTTTACAGATACGATATACACAGCTGCCGCCTATCGGATGAAAAATTAGTTTGCGTTGTTTCCAGTAAACCCTTTCACTGTATCCATAAATAAATTAAGTGAATTATAATCAGAAGGATCTTGAAATGCCAGAAAGAATTGCTGTACTCCAACATCCATATAGTCTCTAACTTTTCGTGCTATATCTTCAGGTTTTCCGACTAGAGAATGTCTGAGTAGTTGATTAAGCATAGCTGGCCCTCTTTCCATTGCAAACAGTCTTTTCTTATATTCTAGGTCTGAATCAGAATTGGCAATTATAACATCTAATTCAATTGATTTCATAATTTTGCTTGCATTATTGAATTTTTCAGAAGACATTTCTTCAAATTTCGATTTAAGAGGAGCAAAGTGTCCTGACGAAAGATAAGAAGATTCCCATATATCTGCATGTTTGGCTGCTATTTCCATCATTCTCTTCCCCTTTGCTGCAATCGTAACTGGAATACTTTCTTTCGGGTTTTTCAGGCTAGCGCCATTAATTTTAAAATACTTTCCACTAAAGTTAACGTTTGGTTTACTCCACAGCAATTTGAGAACTCTTACACCTTCATCAAGTAAGGAAACTCGATCTGCTCTATTAGGGTAATCTATTCCATATGGATACCACCACTGTACTGCGTAATCATGTGTTGCTCCAGCACCAGTCCTGAATTCCAATCTTCCTTTTGACATATCTTGTAATGTCGTAGCCTGTTTAGCAAGTAGTGCAATGTTTCTATATTGAGGAATTATGTAGGTGATGACAGGCCCTAGTTTTATCCGAGTAGTTATAGCTGATAAATTAGATATTATACTCCAGCAATCTAAATCAATCTCTGCTAATGATTCTCCGTAATAGAATCCATAATATCCTAATTTCTCAGCTAATATGCAAGTCTCTTTGATTTTTTCATAATCTGTACCCCATATTTCTAGGCAAAATTGCATAATAGATATCTACGGTTGGCTTGGTATATATAGACAAAAGCTACCATAACACGGACGAACCATTACCTAGTAATTTGGCGTAATACTGAACTCAATCCGATAAGAGAAAACAGATTCAGTATCATGAGACATTTATGAACATCCTGCTTCAATCAATTATTTATTATTCTCTTCAAAATGGTAGTTCGAAAGCAAAGGTATCTAGTTATACACAGTTCGATATATCATACTCATTTGACTTGTAATCTTGCAGATTTCAATGTTGTAAATTAGATACATGCAAGTATAATATAATATAATAATAACAGGCTAGTCAGACAAACGACATTTTGCAGGTGACACAAAATAATCCGGAATTCACCTCGGGCCCTACAACTATCTGGTTAATTGACGCGGTATTCGGCATCGAAGACAAGATGAGTGAAGTTTGTAGTGGCATGATAAGAAAATACGATGAGCGTGAGACACGCATGATTCACAATTACTTCATCTATTTACTTTCATGACAATAAAAACGCATGTTGGTCTTAAAATATAAAAATAGGAAGCAAGGTCAACTCAACTTGCTTCTAGTTCTTTGATCCTTTCGACTACCCCTTGACCTTCTTTTTCTAGTTCATCTTTATATTCCTTTAACAATGCAATGCGTTCTTCTTTAGTAAGAAAACTTCTTGCTTTTTGAAAGCCTGTTCCGCAACAACCATAACCCATAGAATCATTCCACCTCCTTATTATTTCCGTCATATCGCATATACGATATATAGA
>CAKOFP010000259.1 GCA_933226995.1 Candidatus Nitrosopolaris rasttigaisensis
AAATGCTCTTGCTGTTGCTACATTATATGCCGCATGTCTAAAGGAAGGTGAGAAGGTCAGCCAAGCTCAAATCGCTATTGCAGGCAACACAAGTATCGTGACGTTGAGAAAAAGATTCCTAGATGTTAAGAGTATCTTCCCGTAAACTTCATTGATGGCTAGCCGCAGCAGTCATCTTTTATTATTACCACACAAGTGATAGGCGTCGCTTGGTTTTCAATCCTGGAATGTCATTTCTATTTTTATTAAAGTGGTACTCACATAGAAAGAGATGTGGGTGAATGTTATCTTCATTGTTTGAAGATCTATGTATTTTGGTTTCTATATAATAATGATGATTACAGCCTCTCGCTTGGCATAATCCGTCTCGTGGTGTCATGTGCACGGAATACTTCTGCTTACCGACATCTGAGGAGGTTGACGACGCCACAATGGGTTTTATGCAGCCTTCAAATATTTCTAAACCTAAAACGTCACCTTTCCAGTATACCAACTTTCTAAGTGCTTCTTCTGTACCACCTATAGGGCCAGTTGTGCTCATGTATTTGATTGCGACTTCATAATGTTGGATATGTTGCTGTTTTTCTTTGCTGCTCTTAATACGACTGACATCATTACTGGAGTTCAGTTCGATAGTAGTCATTTTTTGCTCTTACCTTCCGTTGTAATATCCAATACGATTCGACATGATTTCACCAGCCATACTTGTGTATACTATTTAATTAGGTATGTAACAATGTTATGGTGAGTATTGCAATCGCTCTTATCACAACACTACAACTCTTTTAAATTTTGTTGTGATTCCATTGGTTATGACTCAAACAACAAGACTAGATAACTCCACATACAATATCCTTATCGCACTAGGCAAGGAGGCAGATTTCTTGTATTCAACTGTTGATACCTACATAGAGGATGCCAAGAAAGATAATAGAGAATATTTAGTTGAGATTTGGAATCAAATGAAAAGAGATAAGGGAAAACATCTGCAAATGTTAAGGCAAGCTTTAGAAAAGGAAGCCAAAGACGAAAAGCTAAGTAGCAGTTCAACAAGGTGAAATAATCAAATGGTACTCAATACACTCTGGACAATAATACTGGTCATAGTGGCAATAATCATAATAGTACTGCTCCTGAAATTCCTATTTGCGATTTTCATGATAGCACCCACTGGTCTACATGACGACATACAAACCTTGAACTTAGTCATTAGTGATTTGAGATTGAGCAGTTAAGAATGCACACTCATTCCTATTTTCTTTTTATTTCCGCTTTGTACCGTGACATATCAATGAACCTGAAACCATTTTAATCCTTAGTGTACATTAATGGTACATATGGATCAATCTTATCATTGTGATGAATGCGATGTAGGTTCTCCGGACACACAGCTCAGACAGTCACTCATTTCATTGACCGTAATAACTGACGTGAAATAAAAGTGCAGCCTGTCGATCCACACAGCATAAAATGTAGTTTACATCTATTTAGAGCGAGCAGTAATAAACAATTGCAATACTAATGGAGATAGACACATTAGCGATGAGCGGCGACAACAAAACTGAGAACAAGGAACAAGACCGATACAAAAAACTAAAAACAGCAGAGATAATCGCCGAGACGTTACTCGATTGGGGAGTCGATACCATATTTGGTTTACCAGGCGATGGAATAAACGGATTTATCGAAGCATTGAGAACAAGACAAGACAGAATAAAATTCGTGCTAGTCAAACATGAAGAGTCAGCTGCTTTTATGGCGTGCGCCTATGCAAAATATACAGGCAAGTTAGGAGTATGTGTTTCAACCTCAGGCCCAGGAGCCATCCATCTTTTAAATGGCCTATATGATGCTAAACTAGATAATGCTCCAGTGGTCGCGATTACTGGGAGAACGTATTCTGATCTAATGGGTTCTGGGTATCAACAAGATGTGAACCAATCTCAACTATTTTCAGATGTCGCAGTTTACAACAACATGATACTTGCGCCTGAACAAGCTGAAATGGTAGTAGATATGGCATGTAGGACAGCCCTTTCTCAAAAAGGCGTAAGCCACCTTACAATTCCGGTAGACATTCAGGAAAAAGTACTTGAAGGTAAATACTCAAAACACAAAGTACCTGGGCATACTTCTGATAGGTTAATTAGCTTGCAGGTTATTCCTGCAGATAAAAAAATAATGGAAGAAGCTGCGGAGATTCTGAATACGGGTAAAAAGATTGTTATCCTTGTTGGTCAGGGAGCATTAGATGCTGGAAATGAAGTAATTTCTATTGCAAAAAAATTGAATGCTCCAATAGCAAAAGCGCTTCTAGGAAAGGCAGCTATCTCAGATAATAGTCAATATAATCTTGGTGTATTGGGTATGTTGGGGACAGAACCTGCAACCGACGCTATGAATGAAGCAGACACCCTACTTATGATAGGGACATCATTTCCTTATATAGAATATCTTCCAAAGCCAGGTCAGGCAAGAGGAATTCAGATTGATATAAAGCCTGAGAAGATAGGATTAAGATATCCAGTGGAGCTTGGGTTACTAGGAGACTCTAAAACAATCCTCTCAGAATTACTTCCTTTGCTAAATAAAAAACAGGATGACTTATTTTTAAAGGAAAAGCAGAAAGCAATGGACAAGTGGATAAATAAATTACAGCAGTTCAGAATCAGTAATAAGACAGATCGTGACATGGCGGAAAAAGCTGGTAGTATTACTGATGGCAAACTTGGTATCAAACCACAGATCATTGCATCCACCGTTTCTGAAGAATTAGAAGATAATGCGATTATTTCTGTTGACACTGGAACTAATACATTTTGGGCCGCACGCTACATCAATATTAAAAGTGGAATGAAATTTTCAGTATCGGGTACTCTTGCTTCTATGACGTGTGGTTTACCGTACGCCATTGCTGCTCAAATAGCATATCCTGAAAGACAATGTGTTGCCTTTGTTGGTGACGGTGGATTCATGATGTTGATGGCGGAATTTTCTACTGCGGTACAGTATAAGCTTCCCATAAAGGTCATAGTTCTAAAGAATAATACACTTGGAATGATTAGGTGGGAGCAAACGGGTTTTCTTGGTAATCCGGAGTATGGCGTCGAGTTTACTCCTATCGATTTTGCAGGATTTGCGAAAAATTGTGGAGGCAAAGGATATTCAATAAAGAAACTACATGAAGTGCAGCAAGTTATGAGAACGGCAATGCACGATAAGGAGAAAAAACCAACATTAATTGAGGCCTATGTAGATCCATTTGAGCCAATAATGCCCCCTAAAGCAAAGCCGGAATTTCTCGAAAAAATGTCAAAGGCTTTTGAAAGTGGACAACCATATGCTCAACGGATAGGTCTGACATTATACAGAAACAAATTTGAAGTAAAGTAAGCATAGTGTTGTTACAATTTTATGATACAGCAATGAGAAACTGAAGTTTATCTTCAGGCATCGCAAGAAGGGTTGATATTATTTGCTGTCGAAATCCACCGGAAACGACTAAGTTGTGTCTGCTCCCAATGCCCTCTTTAGAATATCCTCATAGATTGATATAGCTGCTAAAGCTCCGCTAGCTACAGCCAACACTACGTAATGCCTATCAGTATCTACGTCTCCAGCAGCGTAAACATTTGCAACTGTAGTTTGCTGTTTATTATTTATTTTAATAAACCCTTCATCAAGCTGACAGCCCAGCTGTTCTGCCAGTTGGCTCTGTACATTGTAGCCCATATGATAGAAGATGACGTCTGATTTATACAGCTTACCACTCTCACTTAGAAGATTAATACGATGAGATACTCCTCGTCTATCATCCTTGACTTCTACCAACGGGTCATTTTCAACAATATCAATAGATAACCTCTTAGCTTCAGCTATTTCTTTCTGATCTAAATGATGGTTGTCTTGAATGAAAACCATAATGTTGTCAGTCCAGCCTAAGAATTCCTTTGCATAGGATATAATCCCACCGTTATTGCCATTGCTTATTATCGTAAGCTTCTTGCCAGTGGCTTCTAGCCCGTCGCAGTGAGGATAATGCCATGCACCATTTCCATCTATTCTTGAAAAATTCTTAATATCTGGTTTAATGTCTGTAACTCCAGTCGCTACAGAAACGGCTATTTTCTTTGATTTGACATTTAGTTATCTAGTAGTCATAAAC
>CAKOFP010000260.1 GCA_933226995.1 Candidatus Nitrosopolaris rasttigaisensis
AGATATATCGTCTTTGAAAGGACTTCCAAGAATAAAGCGAAAATCTCTAGGGTTCTAGAGTATCTTATGCCCACCTTGGATTAAAGAGTTTATAATCTAAAATAATCGTAGTGGGGTTTTGCTCGAATTCTAGTTGGAATCAAAAATTCTTGCATTTTAGAATGTGATAGTTTGCAGATAATAAACTAAAAAGAATGGGAGTTAAGGAGAAACCAAGGAACTTTCAGTTGTAATCTTTTTGGTCTCATCATAAATTATCCTCGCCACAAAATCGCCCAAACGAGTAAATTAATCTCCATCATATCATAATATTGTCAATATTTCTTAAATAAGACACTATTTAAGGCAGTCTAACTAGTTACAACAAGCACTAACTGTCAAGGAGGAGCTAAGATATAAAGATACTAAATCCAAAGTCAACTTTTGACTATGACTTCGACCATATTCACTATTGCAATAAATGTAAACATTGGTTCGTGTGCAAGCATTCAAAGGTTAATTGCAAAGTGAATTCTACCTCAGTTACAAGCCATGAAGAACATGTTGCTTTTATGGGCTCCAATTCGCCGTTATGAGATTAGTGTGAATGGAGCTCTGCCTTCTGTTCTAGTAAGTTTTCTAGATGTATAACTTTAACTACTAATTTGTTGTCACGGTATCAGTGCGTTCTACAATACTATGAGAATTTAGTTCCATACCATATATCTTATTTATCATACCATATATCTTATATATCATACCATTTATCTTGTCTCTATATTCTTCCTGATCTCTACAATCTGTCACGATATTCCCATCTATAAGACGGTAAGAGAATTGGCGATATCGACGTCAAGTCATATACATGATTTTACCGGCTATGGCCGTTGGAGTACCCTTAATGCGGAAGTAGCATTTGATGCTTCAATAATATTTCGTTCCCAGCTTCTTGTTATGCATATGCTGCCCTTTTAATTTACACTTGGATTCTTCTTTATCCGATTAAATTATTGAAGGATTTCTCCGATGGCCGAAGAAATTAGGGTGTCACCTAACAGTAATACGAAGGTATGTTTGTCTTCTTATCATATTCTTTATTGTTATTCTTCCTCTGCCAACTTGTCTATTGGTTCACCAGTAGGTAACGGAGCATCCTTGGGTACCTTATACGTGAATATTTCAGGATAGTCCATACCCAATATAACGTTCATACCTACTGCTATTATTTTGGATTTAGGTATATCGTATCTATAGTCGTGCTCACCAAATACTACAATTTTATCATCCGTGTCCTTCATTACGTGGCCTACATGATCTTCATTCTTTGCTCTCACTCCTTTGTTGAAAAGTGTTTTTGGGTATTTTCTCTCGTAAGATGCAAGGTCGATATTCTCACCTTGTGTCCACGGTATTGTTGGTCTGCTCGTAGGCAGAGGATCTTCTCGTTTTACCTTATACTTTTTTTCAATATCTGAAATATTTAAGCCGATTAGTACATTTCTTCCAGTCATTTGGATCTCTGCTTTTGGTATATCATATCTAGTATTCTGCTCGCCAAATACCACGATCTTGTCCTGTGTTTCTCTCACAACATGTCCAATATGCGGAGCGTCTAAAGCCATTACACCTCTGTTAAAGTATTTACCTGAACTCATTCGTCTATTAGTGCACTCCTTTTTCTTTTTTCATCATTAGAATATGATGTCACTACTTCCTCTTTTGCTTTACGCAATACCTTAAGCTTATCCAAGGACAGCTGATTATGTCAGTGCTAAGATCTCAAACATCGAAGGAACAGAATCTCGAAAACCAATGTTTTTCTGAGACTAAAAATGACTACACAGCATTTCAGAAAGTTGATGTACTTATTGGTGTCATATATGATAATAGGCTGAATCCGTTACTATACGCCAAAACATGTTTCTCGATGGCTCATGGACACCTCCTTCTGCAATTTTCGTTCTCAGAGTGTGCTGACCTAGACGGACAAACCTAGTGATTTTATACGATCGTCTGAAGAATGCCCAAAATATAGTTGTCTAATATCGAGGTCTTAAAAGAACGCTGACACTACAACAAGATAATAGTAATCCATCAGCCTCACCATTACTTCCATCGAAAAAACATAGTAAAATGGATATTTTCAGAATTACTAAGACGAGGCGTCAAATGAATCCAATTCTTGTTCTCATACATTGCACAGTACTGATTGGTTTGAACCCATTTAGCCGCGTTAAAGATTTAAAAATATTTCATTTTTGGGATAGATGGCATACCTGCATTCGTGTCTGGAAGAATTATAAGTCTATTCTGTTGCAGTGTAAATTGATAGTAAATGAAGAAGGACTATATTATTTCAAGAATTGAAGCCTCACAAGATGGTTCGCCTTATGTCTATGTTGCAATTAGTGACCCGAATGACTATAAAGCTGGGAGCGAAAAGCTGCAAAATCCTTTTGGTCCAAACATGATGGCATTCACTTCGCCAGAAGATTTGATGAAAAATTTACCGAAGATGATGTCAAATATATCCAGGCTAACTGGTGGTGGTGCAGTCACTGATTCCCCCGTGTTTAAAGTGAGTATGAGAGAGTACGAAGACATGGCCATAAAAGTAGGCGACAAGGTTACGATAGAAATTAAAAAATCAGGTAGCAGTGGAATCTAGATATCAATTTCTCGCGCTAAAGTCGCAATACTACGTATAAGACCGGCTCGAATACCCACAGGGTATGATCTATATGAGGACCCGAATCGGCAGTCTGTGCTTGGATTATCAAGTACAGAGGCGCTTCTTCTCAATAGCAATTCCAATGCACGCCAACGGCACAATCCGTCGAAGGATTGTCCTTAGTCCAAAGACGCTGAGCATCAATCAACGGCAGTCTTCTCTGAGAAATGGAACCCTTCAACAATCTTTATCTACAGCTTCTGCGAGAAAGAATAATGCTTTTCTTTGATATGTGCACTATATTCTTGATTTAGATCTATTCTATCAGAAGTGCTCTCATTCTATTAGAAAGTTCTACATCAGACATTGTTTTCGTTAGTCGAACTATGTCTATACTTCAACTATCCTACCTTCAGTACTCCACGTTATCAATTTATCAGTATCCCCTTCAGTGGAGTAACCTTTAACATCTTAGGATAGAAATGGTGTATCATGAACAACTCAATTGTTCAAACACAATGCACGTCAATTTGTCGATATAATTGTCATGATAGTAAAGTCTATCTTCGAACCGCGTTGAAGGATTGGTAAGATTATCATGGCATTAAAGTTGAACAAAGTCCAAAAGATTATTCTTATTTTTCTAATTCTAACATCGGCAGTGTCGTGGTTGTTTCTTAGTAGACAATCTGGTGCTGATAATAATAACGTCATGATGAGGGCAATGATGCTATACGATCCAGTAGCGATTTCTTTATTCGCTGCAAGCTGGACTGTTGGTATGGCTGCGATGATGTTTCCGGCTATAACGCCTATGGCTTTACTGTATAATCGACTCATTGGTGGAGCGGCACAAAGGAAAAAACAAACAGATGAAAATTTGATGGCAGAAGTAAAACCGAAATATGGTAATAAAAAATCTGCTACGATTAAACTGACTCTGTTTGTAACCTGCTACCTTGTAGTATGGGCATTGACAGGAGTTGCACTTCTTCTAGGATGGTCGATTCCTTTGAATCCACTTTTGGATGGAAATGGAAAACAACGGCAATTGGTTGATACAATTTTTGGAGTTGTATTAATTCTATCTGGCTTATATCAATTCAGTCCATTAAAGACAAAGTGTCTCGGGTACTGTGAATCTCCAATGAGTTTCTTTATGAGGAGATGGCGAAACGGGGTATGGGGAGCAGTCAGGATGGGTGCATATCATGGCCTTTACTGCCTTGGCTGCTGCTGGCCATATTTTCTCTTGATGGTTGCTTTAGGATGGATGAACTTGCTATGGATGGGACTCTTTGCTGCAATAATTTTTGGAGAGAAAATTTGGTCACGGTACGGTATTTGGGTTGCAAGAATAGCAGGTACGGGATTTGTCATTACTGGATTATTTACGATGGTAGCATTAATCACTCCACAGAATAATGTCAACATGCAGGGTAGTAACAGTAGCAGTAGTAACAGTATTAATAGTCAGAATATAAAGGATAGCAAATCTAATGATAATAAGATGAGCGATATGAAGGGAATGAGCTTTATCATAGTTAGTAACGATAGTAGCGTAGCCATTTGACGATTTAGTTGTAAGCGCAGCTGTAGCCGTCAACGATGGAACAAATATTGATAGACAAGTAGCTGCATTATTAATTGCGGTTTTTAGGAACGACTTTCAAATTCTGCTTGTAACACGTAGTGGTTATGCCAATCGAGGGGACTGTTTATGGAACAGCTAAAATGAGTTAGCAATCCTGGTGAAACTGAGGAAGAACTATTAGAAAAACACTAAGAAAGGTATGGAGTATCAGTAGCGCTATAGTGACGCTTGAGGTAACGCTAAAATATTAGCTTTATTATTAGGCAAATAAGTACCTTCAATATATCGTAATAAGTAAATGCAGAAACAGCATGAATTAGAATTTGGACTGACTATCCCGCAAGGATGGAGAGGAGGGGATCTACTTTTAGAAGAAGAAAATGACCCAGTTAAGCAATACGAATTCTCAAAATCCATATCAGTTACAGCTGACAGTATTGGGTTTGATTCAATTTATGCATACGATCATTTTATTCCATTTTATAATGATAGAAATAAGAATATTTTTGAATGTTTTACTCTTTTATCAGCACTAGCAGCAACCACAGAAAGAATAAAGATAGGACAAATAGTTACTTGTAATTCCTATCGTAACCCATCTTTAGTAGCAAAGATGCTCTCGACCTTGGATATTATAAGTACCGGAAGAGTAGAATTAGGAATAGGGGCAGGCTGGTATGAGCGGGAATATATAGCATATGGGTATCATTTTCCATCAAACGTATCAAGGATCAAACAACTAGACGAATCAGTAAGCATAATTAAAGCTATGTGGAAAGAGAAACGCGCTTCTTTTGAAGGTAAATATTATAGAATTAAAGATGCGATATGCAATCCAAAGCCAATTCAGAAACCTCATCCTATTATCATGATCGGTGGATCAGGAGAAAAATATTTGCTTAAGGTGGTAGCAAAGCATGCAGACAGATACAACCTTTTCTTTGGTACTCCGAATGATATGAAAACAAAAATTTCCCTTTTAATAGAACACTGTAAATCTATTGGAAGAGACTATAAAGAAATACAATATTCTAGTGTATTGCCATGTATAATAAAAGACACGGACGAAGAAGTAAATCAAGTACTTGTACAATCCAAAAGAAAAGATAAAACTTTGGAAGAATATCTTCAATATCTCGTCGGTGGCGTTGCGGTAGGAACACCTGAAAAAGTACTGCAAGGTATCAAAAAATATATAGACATTGGAGTCACACACTTTATCTTACATTTCATCGGATTAGATGAGGCAACACTGAGACTTTTTGATGCTAAAGTGATTAGAAGCGCTTAAGGATTATCAGTTCGTTGTATGTTCTGGGAATTCGAGACAATATGGGGTATACCTAAAGCCTTCATTGCTTTCATAAATACTAAATGCTACTCTTCTGATCGTTCATTGAAAAAATGGTTCCGTTGACTTATCCGTTGTTTAAATCAGATGTTGGAAGTCGATTCACAGTAATATTAAATACAAAACAAATACGTCAATTTTTTCTTAGCCCACAAATACATCAACATTTTCTCCGCACTAAATGAAATCGTATAAAGTTTAACGTCACCACCGTGCTGGAATCAAAGATGCTGTGGGGAAGATCTTGTCATAACAGTCAATAATCTCGATCGTTAATACTTAGTAGTAATTCAATGTAGGTAATTTCTCTATTGAATTACCTTTTTACCAGGATTCATAATACATCTCGGATCAAATAATCTCTTAACTTCCTGGAAAAGAAAATAGATATCTGGTCCATACACAGATTCGATGTATTTTACTCTAGCCAACCCATCACCATGTTCACCTGTAATCGTTCCTCCAGCTCTTATGACTCTTTCAAAGACTTTATTGGCAAGACGGTCTATTAGTTGAGTTTCAGCCTGAGAGTGTATATCAATTAGTGGTCGTGTATGCAAATTTCCATCCCCCGCATGTCCATATACAACATAGTCTAGTTTATTCTCAGAATACATTTGTAAAAGTTGTTGTGTATGATCGTATAACATGTCCGGTCGTACTACAGTGTCTTCTATTAATCCAATAGGTTTTCTACTTCCAACTGTCAATTTCATAGCCCGGTTTAGTGCATTTTTTCTTGCTCCCCACATTCGGATCAAGCTCTGTTCATCAGCTGCACTCTCTATTATGATGCATTTTTCAGACAATTTGTCACTACAACTATCAAATTTTAGTTCAACTTCTGTAAGCTTATCGCCTGCAAATTCTATAAATAACAGGCAACCTGCTTCTTCGTTCTGAAGATGCTGGTTAATATTATTATTATTATTCGCTACATTATATCGAACGACTGTGTTATCAAGTATCTCTAAAGCGACAGGTGAAAATTTCAAAATAAACGGAACAACGGATATAGCAGATAATAAATCTTCGAAACCTAAGACAATCAAATGCCGGTATAATGGGATATCAATGATCTTCAATCTTGCAGAAGTCACAATGCCTAAAGTTCCTTCGGAAGCAGCAAATATTTTATGAGGAAAGAAGGCTTTGTCATTTATCACCTTATCAAGACGATAACCGCAAGAGTTTTTCGTTACTCTTGGATATCCTTTCTTAATAATATCTCTATGAGCTGACAATAATCTTAACAAATCTGTGATCCTGCGATCCTTCTCGTCTCCATCGCTGCTGTTACTATTGATAATTCTAGAAATTCCATCAGAATAAACAACTCTGAGTTCTTGTAGTAAATCTATTGTGTTGCCATAAGCTAAGCAGTGCGCACCACTTGAATTGTTAGCTATCATTCCTCCAACTGTGCAGTAGTTGCTGCTTGCGGGATCAGGTGGAAAGAATTTTCCCTTCTTTTTCAACTCTTTATCTAAAATGCCTTTAACTAATCCTGGTTGGACAACGACGTAGTCAGTGCCAACCTCAAGAATTTTGTTCATGTGACGTGTAAAATCAATAATTATACTATTTGAAAGGGACTGTCCAAGGAGACCGGTTCCTGCTCCTCTTGCTGTTATGGGCAAACTCTTTGAAAAGCAATACTGACAGATTTCCTCTACATCTGGTTCATCTGATGGACAAGCTATCATAGAGGGTTTTATATTGTAATGACTAGCATCTACTGAGTAAATTTCCCTGCTCCAGCTATCAGAAAGAATTTCACCTTTAGCAATACGCCTTAACTCATCAGCTACTGAGAATGTCAATATCGATAACTCCTGCAAAACATCTTCCTTTCCCCTTTAGTATATATTTATACAATATTTGAGATTTGAGATTTGATATAGATTCTTTGTATGATAAAGAAGGAATAACTCGCATACCTGAGATTGTATGGAATTGGAAGCACTAAACATATACCATTTTATTATATGTTAGTTCTACGAAAAGTAATGCATGCTGGTGTCAATATATATATGGATATGCTTTCGCCGTCTAATTTAAAGGACATATGTAATACTATAATGAACATGGATCCTAGAGTTCGTTTTGTCGGTATATTGGCCAAAGATGCCAAACTCATTGAAGGCGGTATGAGGAAGGAGGTTTCTCCATTATTGCCTGCAGACAAAGATGATCTTTTTTACCTGCGCATAATATCGCACCTAAAAGAATTAAAGGATTTGGCGAACACTCTAGGCGACCTCGGCTATGTATTCATCAAAATGGCAAAAATCTCTTTTGTATACCTAATCTTAAAAGATAGCAGAACGTTGCTTGTCAGTCTGGAGCATGATGTTGATCCATCCTTCATAATTCCGACTGTAAGAAACTATATGGTTGAATAGCCCATTTCCAATTTTAGCACATGGAAACTGCATAGTTGCATAACTAGTCCATATTACGTGACATCCCTTTCACGATCTCTTATTCTACGATGAACACGGACAAAATAGATCCTCTTGCATCTTCTTCTTCCTTGGTTAGAATGTTATGACTTCTAAATCTGAATGAGGTAAATTCGCTCATTTGAGCTATGAATACTTATTTCCAGTAACTTGATATTTACCTTATGCTTTACCGTATGTATACAACATAGCTATTGTCTTGTTTGGTTTTGTTGTGCTGTCTGCCGTTGTAACGACGTAGTTGGTAATTGGAAAAACGGAAATCTACCAAAACTGCCGCTACCGTTACTACCGCGGCTACTATCAAGAGCATAAGGCATTTGACCATTCCACCTGTTAATTGATAGCTACTGAAGATACCCTGGCCTTTGTTCTAGTTGTGAAGCAGTGAACTAGAACAATATTCTAATAGGTCTTACATATTGGACCCTTATTATTTATCCAATGTGAGGAAACGTTTCTTCGAGCTTGATACGTCAATTCAGGAGTATACTTTATGACTAGATAACCTAATAAGGTCAAAGTGCATATATTTAGTCGTATATCTAGCTAATCTCGTGCGCAGTAGCGACGTAGGCGCATATTGTTACGCGATTATCTTTGCTATCTGTTTTCGTCATAGGATGATTATGCAGTAGAAATACAAAAGGAGAATGAAATAATAAAATTGGTCTGTAAGGGAATATGCGTTCGTCATAAGGCAATGAAGCCAGTTGGGATTGGTCGTTATTCTACGGGACAGAAACGTTGTCAGATATGCGAGATCTTCTTGAAATGGGATGGATTATGGTGTCCATGCTGTGGTTATAGATTGAGGACTAGGCCACGAAACTCGAAATTTAAAGCTGAATTACGAGCTAGCAATGAAATAGATAAAGCTAAATCATTAGGTGTATACGAGCATCCGCCTATCCAAGCTCATCAAAAACATATTGCACACAAAAGGAAGCATTGAGTGTGCATTTAAGGCCGAAATTATCAAACATTAAGTGAATGTCCATAGTAGCAAAAATGACTTTGAAAAGCATGTATCCGATATCCATATTCCACACTTTTTCCTCTTCAGAATCTAATGCCATTGCTAGCAAGAAATGCTGATTACTTTACCTGTTTTGTATTAAGATAATTATTACAACAATCTTCGGAGCAGAACAATAGAATTCCTTTAACGACGCTTGAATATCGTGCTCCGGCAAGTAGATCAATAAACTCTTTTCCGCATGAATTGCAAAGTATATACTTTTTAGATATATTATCATCTAAACATATCCTCCTATAAAGCTGCGTTTATGAGCTATTGCTTGACTTTATTATATCATGATTTAAGAACGAGTCACACACAGGCAATCAGATATGACATCAAAAGAGGACGTGTTAAGTTACCGCCATCACCTCCGAAAAAGTGAGTTATCAATTTTAATTTGATTTGATGCGGGCTTTTGACATATTTTTTTTCCCCTTCCTCCCTACATTAGAGTCTAACATGTCAAATATCATTAATTTAACAAAACTCGTAACATATTAACGACGTCAGCTTTCAGTTTCTTGCATATTGTTGTTGTGACCTCATGCCTAATCTACTCCATATCCATTCCACCACCGTAGCCGCCGCCCATACCACCCATTCCT
>CAKOFP010000261.1 GCA_933226995.1 Candidatus Nitrosopolaris rasttigaisensis
AAATAATATAAAGTAATTTATTTCAGAACAGAATATAGAGAAGATGTCAATTTTGCGTAAATATTATAAATAGGAGTGACGGATATATAGGTGGTCTAATGTACAAACCCACCTTCCGGAGTCCCTCCTCTGCTACTTCTACTTGCCCAAAGTGCGGAGAAATAGTTAAAGTCGATGGAGATTGCGAGTGTAAACGAATCCGCTTGTTTCTTGTTTCGTAGACATAAAGAAAAAAATGCATATGGCAAGGGCAGGATTCTATTTGGGACCGACGGGTATGCTGGCTGTTCTGAGCACCTAACTTTGGCGTTCAGCAGTTTCCAAGCAGCATCTTGCCCTGAATATAGATCAGTCTGACGAAATTTGGGAAATGGATCAAAATTGAAATTTATAAAGTGCAGCTAGTTTGTTTTATAACCTATCCTAGCCTCTCTCTTTAAATGCATGGATCGTATAATCACTCATGATCGATTTAGTGTTTGACAGTTGCGACGCCAGATGCTAGTAATAATGCCAGGATTGAGGTACTGCGTAATACCGAAGATATAGTTGACGCATATTTACAAATTTTTCGTAATTCAAAGAGCAAGTGGGATTATTATGCAGATGGCAAGTCGGTGATTTTCGCGATTGACACGATAGAGAAAGCTATGATCGATACCAAAGCTAGAGGTATAAAATCAAGGTTCATTACTGAAATAACAAAAGACAACTTCCGTCATTGCAAAGAGGTATTAATGAAAATTGGTGAGGTTCGCCACCTCGACGGAGTTAAAGGAAACTTCGGTGTTAGTGACACAGAATACATTGCTACCTCAACCATGATGGAGTCGCTGATTGAGCCAACAGCAACAGCATCACCAGCAATGTCAGCAACAACCGCGACTACAACAGCATTGCCCTCACATGCCGTATACAGCAATGTCATAGAAGATATACAGCAGCATCAATATCTGTTTAATACCCTTTGGAGTAAAGGAACACCAGCACAACAAAAGATTAGAGAGATAGAAGAAGGAACAGCCCACTACGAAACCAAGATACTAGATAATCCAGCGGAGATTATCAGAGAAATTGGTCGTCTTACGGCCAGTTCAAATGAGTTATCTAATTGTCTTACACCTGGGGGCATGCAGTATAGCTATAATCATTTTTTTGAGATAAAGAAGAAACTACTGGATAAGCAAAAGAAAGGAGGGCACAAGGGTATAAGATACATAAGTAACATTAACAAAGATAATGCGAAATTAGCCAGAATATTTCTAAACGCTGGTATCGAGATAAGACATATCAAAAATCTGCCACCGATGAGCTTTGGTGTTTCAGATAAAGAAATTGCCGCCACAATAGAAAAGATGGAAGGCGGTAAGATGGTTCAAAGTCTTCTACTTAGTAATGAAGCTCCGTATGTCAGTCATTTTTATTCCATATTTGAAGAGTTATGGAATAACGGAATTGATGCTACTGATAGATTAAGTGACATTAATGAAGGTGCTGACTTGGCAGACATTGAGGTTATTCCAAGTTCTTCCAGAGCAAGGGTCCTATATCTAGACCTAGTAAAGTCTGCTGCAGAGGAATTGCTTCTGGTATTTGCCACCACTGGTGCATTTACTCGTCAAAAGAAAATGGGAGTCATAGAATTATGTATAGAAGCCGCAAAAGAGCGGAATGTAAAAGTTAGAATACTAATGCCTGCGCACGAATCAAGTAAACAGGTGGTAGAAAACTTGAGACAAAATTATCCTGAGCAAATCAATATTAGGCATATTGAACAAACTTCTGGGACTAAGGCTACAATTCTGTTAGTTGACAGAAAGTTTTCTTTGGTAATGGAATTAAGGGATGACTCGAGGGGAACTTTCGATGAAGCAATTGGTTTATCCACATATTCAAATAGTCGGTCAGGTGTCTTGTCTTATGTCTCTATCTTTGAGAATCTTTGGATTCAGACTGAACTATATGCGCAGGTTAAGCAAGCAAATGAGCAACTTGCATCAGCAAACGAACGTCTAAAGCTTCATGATAAAATGCAACAAGAATTTATCAATGTAGCCGCTCATGAGTTACGTACTCCTGTCCAGCCTATACTAAGCATCGTGGGAGTCCTTCGTTCAACAAAAGGACACATCGATAAAGACAAGCTGGACAATTCAATAGATCTGATTGATAGAAATGCAAAAAGGTTGAAGAGACTTACAGAAGATCTTTTAGATGCTACAAAAATTGAGAGCGAGTCTTTAAAGCTGAATAAAGAGGTATTAAATTTAGGTGAGGTGATCTTGAGTGCCATTCAAGATATTAAGAATCAAATCGAGGATAGGAGTGTACATGTCTCGTACAAACCAAGGGAGGACATCATTCTTCTTGAGGCAGACCGACATAGAGTTGTTCAGGTTGTTACTAACTTACTGAGTAATGCTGTTAAATTCACGAAGGGACACGGTGAGACTGTATCTATCAGTACCGAAAAGAAAAAAGGAGATGACGGTGATAGCCGAGAGGTTGCTCTTGTGTGTGTAAAGGATAACGGTAGTGGAATCGACTGGGACATACTTCCAAGATTATTTGAAAAATTTGCAACGAAATCATTTCAAGGAACAGGATTGGGGTTGTTTATCTGCAAAGGTATTGTTAAAGCTCATCATGGCAAAATATGGGCTGAAAATAATGCAGAGATTGGTGAAGGTAAAGGAGCTACATTCTACTTTACTCTACCAATCGTCAAAGGCAGCCCGGAGCGATAACTAAAAAATAATAGCAAGATGGGCTGAAAGATAATTAATGATTTTAATTTTCGTATCCCTTAAACACAACCGAGGTCGAAAAACCCTAAAGTAGTCATGACACTTCTGTGTGTTCCTTCAGATGTTAAGACGCTAGCTCTGATTCGATTAGTCTGACGAGCTACCTTCACCGTAGATTAATCTCATCTCATCGAAGGTTAACTTTTCCCCACTTGACATCTTCTTTAACGCAGCTTCCTTCATTACATTCCATCTTTCTTGGTTTTCCTTATTTCTCTTTGCCCTTTCCTGTAAGCTCTCTCGTCTCTCCTCATTGTCGCGCGGTTGACGTCGTTGATATTGTTGTCTTCTCTGACGATTTTCGACAGCCTGTTGTCGTGATTTTCTAAATTGAATTGCATTGAGCTGAGTCTCTACCATTTCCAGTTTTGCTTTAGCCTCCCTTACTGCCCGAATTATTGTCCTCCTATCCTGATAAAGACTCTCACGCAAATTCAAAAGTGTATCAAGGTTTGCTTTTAAATTACCAATTTTATTACCAAAATCAGACCGTTGGTCGAAAATTTTATTCATTTTAGTTCTTAAGCTTTCGTATTGTGATGACATGTTCCTATAATCATCTTCTTTTTTGTGGAGTGCTTTGAGAGAATGCAGCTTGGTTGCGATTTCTTTTGATCTGGCAACTAATTTGCGTTCCTCATCTTTTGACAACTTTTTAGTTTGGATGTCGCGTTCGATCTGCTCCAGGTTTTTCGCCAATTTTGACATGTCATATCTATCTCTGCGTGATTTCACTGCTGCTGCAGAGCCACTTTTGTCGTCCATCGACTTCATTCGATTTCTGGCTTCGATGAGAGTAGTTTTCATTTCAGTATATCGAGTCAATTCCGTGTCCTTTTGTTCATTTGTTTGCTTCAGTTTAACCCGGAACTCCTCTAGCTGGACTCTTTCATCGTCTATCTGCTTTTTAGCAGATTCGATGCTATTGTTCAGCTCCTGGATCCGGTCCTCCCCCTTTTTCTGTTCTTCTAACAAGGTCTTCTTGAAGTCGATAAGTGTCGTAAGGTTCGAATCTAATCCAGAATGATGATCTCGCTCAAGATTCTTCCTTGGAGTTCTAGTGGCTGTCGTCGTAGCCGCAGCTGCTGCTGTTGCTGCGGTCGCCGGTGAGCCTCCATTGTCGGTACTATATTGGTCCAGTCCCACGTCGAATGTAGTTTCTTGTATTACCGAGGATATATTTTTTCTCATTTGGAATAGTGGTTTTTAGCCTCACGCCTTGCCGAAAGATGCATCCTATATACATGTTTATATGACATGAGATTCTAGTACTCTTAGGAGATCACTAGATGGAGGATTTCGAAAAGGATTTTCCTGATTTCGACTGGAAAAATATTCCTGCTTACAAGCACCCTGGTGGTAAGGATTGCCCTTGTCCCAAACACGAGTATATACGAGAGCAAATCAATATTACCAAGACTGTAAGCAATAACAATCGAGAGGTGAGCCCAGAAACCAGGCAGAAGGCGCAGGTTACCCTCAAGCTGTGTCCTGATCATTACAATGTATATTTTCACGAAGTTATTCCTGCGATGCCCTTTAAATATAGAGTAATGACAAAAATCGCACTCAAGATCGGAGCAGTGGTCATTCAAAAAATTCCGTACATGCAATCTGACCAATGTTTCTACTGCAAATTCGGGTCCGGTGGTTTTGATAGAAAAACTGAATTGCCGCCAATTTAGTTTCTTTCTCTTGCAGTTCTTTTTCTTTTTCTACTTCCTTGTATAGAGCCTTTCGCCATATTTTGGAGCATTGCGGATTGATCTGACGCAAAACCAAGTGAAAGTATGTTGCGCAACAGTATATACAGATACGGAAAATTACGTTTAACTGCTGACGTGTAGCCGTCACGGAATCCTTTCTCTATTGTCTCGTACTGGAATTGCTCAAAGTCTATGACACTTGCCAGAAATGATGCTATGTCCATGCTCTGCGCGAATACTGAATTCGATTTGTGAATAAATCCCAGATCTGTTCGCACTATAGAGTTATCATGATTTACGAGATAATTCTGCGATTTATTATCTGTAAAAACGTAGCCGGCTTTGTGTAACTTTCCCGTTATGGACCCTGCTTGGAATGCCAGAGAGCAAATAATATTTTCTTTGTACTCCTCGTTTGCAAACGCTTTATACAAGTTACCCCCTTCTACATATTCTTCGACGATGGTGTCGGCCGATATCGAAATGAGAAAGGGGGTAGGAATTCCCAGTCTTTTCAAATTATTCCTCATATCATTCCCTTCATTTCCCAATGCCAGCTTTCCTGCAGGTGGAGGAGCGGAAGGATGTGCCATCAGAACGGACATCATACTATAAGTGGCCGCCAAAAGG
>CAKOFP010000262.1 GCA_933226995.1 Candidatus Nitrosopolaris rasttigaisensis
GTGCAATACATCTCTTAAATGGGTTATATGATGCTAAAGCGGATAATACTCCTGTTATTGCCATTACAGGAACCACATACTCTGATTTAGTGAATTCTAGCTATCAGCAGGATGTTAACTTGCTACAGCTATATTCAGATGTGGCGGTTTACAATGATATGATAACAGTTCCGGAGCAAGCAGAAATGGCAGTGGATATTGCATGTAGAACCGCACTAGCACAGAGAGGGGTAAGCCACTTAACAATCCCGATTGATGTGCAAGAAAAGAAATTGAATGGTAAATATTCTAGACATAATGTTGCTTACCATACCTCTGACGTTTATGTTGCCGAAACAATTCCAAGCCACTCTTTAATAGAAAAGGCAGCTAAAATCCTCAATGCAGGAAGTAGGATTGTTATACTTGTAGGACAAGGAGCACTTTGGGCTGGAGAAGAAGTAATTGCAGTCGCAGAAAAGTTAGATGCTCCCGTTGTTAAGGCACTCTTGGGTAAAGCAGTAATTCCTGATGACAATCAATATAGTCTTGGCGGTCTTGGTTTACTTGGAACCGAACCGTCTAGTGATGCTATGAGTGATGCAGATACGCTACTTATGGTTGGAACATCTTTTCCATATATCGAATATCTCCCAAAGCCAGGTCAAGCAAGAGGCATTCAGATTGATATAAAGCCTGAAAAGATTGGTCTTCGGTATCCTGTTGAAATTGGCTTAGTAGGTGATTCAAGGCTTACGTTAGCAGCTTTGCTTCCGCTTCTAAATCAAAAGTATGATCTTGAATTCCTAAAGTCAAAACAACAAGGAATGAAAAATTGGAATAGGTTGATGAAAGAAACAAGTACTAGAACCGATAAGCCTATCAAACCACAGGTTATTGCAGCAGCAGTTTCTGATGAGCTAGAAGAAAATGCAATAATATCTGTAGATTGCGGCACAAACACAACATGGGCTGCTCGTTATATCCATTTGAGAAAGGGTATGAAATTTTCACTCTCGGGTTCGCTGGCAACAATGGCATGTGGTTTGCCGTACGCAATAGCGGCACAGATAGCATTTCCGGAGAGACAATCCGTAGCGTTCGTAGGTGACGGCGGACTGAACATGCTGATGGGTGAATTCGCTACTGCTGTACAATACGGTCTTCCTATCAAAGTAATTGTTATAAAAAATAACACATTAGGACTGATCCGTTGGGAACAAATGGCATTCCTTGGAAATCCTGAATATGGAGTTGAGTTCAGTCCTATCGACTACGTAAAATTTGCTGAAGCTTGTGGTGGCAAAGGATATGCCATAAGCGAGCCATCTGAAGTGAAATCTACAATGCATCAAGCCATGAAAGAGAGAAAACCAACAATAGTTGAGGCATATGTTGATCCATTCGTGCCGCCGATGCCGCCAAAGGTAGAAATGGGCTTTGTGAGTAATTTGGCGGAATCATTCGCAAAAGGACAGCCATATGTCGGAAGAATAGGCTTAACTTTGTTCAGAGACCAAGTACACAGCATTTTAAAGAATTTACATTCACATTCTTAGCACCATGACTGGTGACTACTTAGTTAAGCAACTTCTCGCATTGTGCCAGATGTCAATAATAACTTTACACTTGTCAACAATTAAGACTTCGAGTTCTAGATAGAGACAGAATAAAATCCAACAACATAGTATCGAAGCAATATTCTATAAACGGGAACTTGACATGTAAATCTTAATTCATATAAAAAATATACCCCATTCATTGAGCAATAATGTGTGCCATCACAATTCAGGTGTTGTCGTTCATGATCGTTGCGTCTCTTGCCGCACTAATTCTCCTAACAAACTCTGCTTATGTTTCTATCTCAGCTTTGGCTGTCGCGAGTAGTAAGGTTGGCGGCGGCGCTCTCAGCACCACTCTTATTATCCACAATAACAAAGGACCTGTTATTCAGGAAATAGTAAATACACGTAATTCGGGACTTGATATGCAGGTAAACAAATTCTATAGCTGCATTTCAAAGGTAACTCATGAACCTGTTGAACCGCTAAAAGTTCAGGTAGACAACTGTTATCTTCAAGTTTTTGGTACCGGAAGCAATAGTGCCGGTAACAGTAACGTTGAAACATACTCACCACCTGCCAGTACTTCAAAGATTTCCAACAACCCACCGGGTATTTTAGTTGAAGTACCTTAGTGGTATTTTTTCTAAATAAAAGAAAAGCGATTCTGGAAGCTGCTAACGTAAGTAGGACCAATAGGGGGGCTAAGCAAGACGAAGCTAATGTACAAATTATATATTTTAATCACCTGAAAGAATATCTGTTGGCCTTGCGAGACAACGTTTTATTTGAGTACGAAGTGAGCAGGTTATATAGGACAACCCAGAACGTATTGCGATTATTGCAGATACAGAATAGAATGGAAGAAGTAGCTCCATTTACTATGTAAACAGAAAAAGTTGAAAACCAATCACAATTAGATCCTAGAAGGAGATGTTTTTCATTTCGTTAGCACTTAATTTCTCAAGCGTTTTCCAATGCATCTGAATCATAAACGCTTAGAATCTGAATAAAAAAACAATGGCAACTCCGTCCTTCATTATTGGCTGATAAGGTGTATTTATATTATCAAGCGGTTTATTCTATCCATTCCTCTGTTAGTCGGGACATCGTGTTAGTGTTAAAACAAGTATGAGTAGTGTTATACATCCGTTTAAGTACTACTGATCTATCTTTCTATCTTTCTATCTATCTATTGTTCGCCGAGTTCTTTATCAAGCTGATTTTTCAATGAAGTGTACCTACTAAATTTCTTGTCCCAGTTAGAAAAGAATCTTTGTTCGCTTAATCCAATATACAACCACATTGAAGCCAACATTATTGAAACTCCAATAAAAAACAGGAGAAAGAATCCTACGTCGGGGAACCTGAACAGGATTCTTTGAATGAAAAAAGGATGAATTACGAGGACTGCAGCAAACATTAAAGAGAGGGGGGCAAGAATGAAGGAAGATAGTATCATTACCTTAAAGACACTTCTTATTGCATTCAAATGAGATATTAGTGCATCCAGAAGCTCAACGACACTGGTCTTATTATGTTCCTTTTCTGTATCTTTTATAGAATTATCTCCATCGTTCTTGTTACCCTCTGAAGACATTACTGTAGAGCTTGGTGATTTGATGCCTCTTAAATTACTTGGCTAACTATGTTCCTGATCCTACAAGAATAAATTATTTCTTGTAGGCGACAATTGTTGGATATAGAGAAGGTGGTACACCTTAAGGTTCGTGTAGGTGGGATCAGGTCACGTTCTCAGGTATAGAATATACCATCATTTATTCATAGAGCACAGGACTTGTTATGATTCACTAAACGCTATGACGAATTTTTGACTCGAGTCAGGCAATCGGAGTAATTCGAAATCATATTAGCTAAGGGCTTGTGTGTATATTCTTACACATCAGGAACCATTAAAAGGAGTTTGCCTTTGTCTATATCGTACAAACTGATATTTCTAGAAGCTACTTTGGTCTCGTCCAACTCCATTGGAGTGGATGGTTTCAAAAAGTAGAATGTCCTTACAAGATTGAAGAATTTAGAATTTGGCCACGGGCTGTGAAGATCGGAAAGGATTGATGTGAATTCATCGAAATTCGTATGGTTTATTTCATGAGGAAAATCAAATGAAAATATAAAGAATAGTCATGCAACGAAAGGTATTGTTATGGTCCTTCTACCTGTGGAGATGGAATAAGTGATATCAGAGCATTAGACTAGGAGAAAATAGCTAGAACTAGAACCTAGGGATTATTAGTTGACAATGATTCCTATGCTGATTGAAGGTACGGCAGAAAGTGTCGATACGAAACGCTCAATATTATACTATACACCAGAAGAAAATGTTGGTATAGTGGTACCAATGGAGCAAATACTTATAAGTCATTCCGTATTGCGTACTATTTGTAATAAATGTCTAACTTTCATTCAAAAATCACTACTGCTACATTAATTGCAAGCGTAATTGCAGCGGTATCAACAATTCCAATTTTGACACATGCACAACAGCAGATGTATTTTAGCGCAGATCTGACTGGCAAGAGTATGGTTCCGCCGGTGGATACTAGTGCAACGGGAACAGCTAAATTCAATGTAAATCCAAACGGAACCTTGTCTTATGAGATCGATGTTATGAATATAAATCAGGTTATTGGCACTCATATCAACCTCAAGAACGGAACCGTATTGGCAGAATTACTTAATCTTTATGCAACAACTGGAGGAGGGAACAAGCAGCAATCAGCTTATCCTACTGGACCGGTCAACGGAAAATTAGTAAGTGATGTTATCACAGCTGCTAAACTAGATGGCCCACTTTTTGGGAAAAATGTTACAGACCTAATTAATTATATGAAGAGCGGATCGGCATATGTGACTATTCGCACAACGCCGCACCAACAAGGAGAAATCCAAGGCCAAATAGTTCCGTCGAATGCTACTACTACTCCAGCTGCTCCTGCAATGAATAAGACTGCTGGAACGACTACTTTATCAGCACAACGCCAATGCGTGGGCAGTATACTTGACGCGCCCACCATGCCTACCGCTCATCAGCAGCTTATCGACAAAATAGTGGCGTGCTTCAATCAGAAATGAACACCAAAACAAATAATGTTGGATTAGGTATAATATAACGAAAGAACAATGTTATGGTCGTGGCCACGACCACTACCTTATGAAGATAATCGGCGAAATTTAGAATGTGGGCTCAGCACCTATATCTGATTAAGCCGATTCGAGTGACGTTATAGAAGTTACTGGAGACTGTTGGCACATCACATGATGTGAGAGGTTACGAGCATAAATCTACATCATCATCAAGATCGTCCTAAAGAGGCTCATCAATATATTAAATCAAATAAACCGCCATTGTTCGCTTCACGAACTTGCAATGGTATACAGATCTTACACCTAACGATGTTTACGCAAATCGAATCGGTGCTTCATCCACTAAGCTGCTTTAGTATCCTATCTATTACTTAGCTATGTTCAGCA
>CAKOFP010000263.1 GCA_933226995.1 Candidatus Nitrosopolaris rasttigaisensis
GACCAGGTTGCTTCCGGCATTAAAAATCGAGACTTTTCTGCACAAGAATATATATCTCAGATTCTAGAAAGAATAGAAAAAATTGATGTCAAAATCAACGCTTTTGTCGCTGTGGATAAACAGGGTGCGGCAGAAAAAGCACGTTCTATAGATAAAAGAATTCATGACGGAGAACGCACTGGTGGACTTGCAGGCGTTGCACTTGGTATTAAAGACAATATATGCACCAAGGGCTTGAAAACCACTTGCGCTTCAAAAATGCTTGAGGGATATGTTCCTCCATATGATGCAACTGTAATCAAAAAATTGAAAGAAAATGATGCAATTATTGTTGGAAAGCTAAATCTCGATGAGTTTGCGATGGGCTCTACTACGGAGTTCAGCAAATACGGACCTACGCGTAATCCATGGAATATTAATTATGTAGCGGGGGGCTCCTCTGGCGGAAGTGCAGCGAGTGTCGCAGCATTAGAATGTGCAATGTCATTAGGCTCCGATACAGGTGGATCTGTAAGGTGCCCAGCTAGCTTTTGTTCCGTAGTAGGATTAAAACCAACGTATGGATGCGTCAGCAGATCTGGACTAATTTCTTACTCTAATAGTTTAGAGCAGATTGGACCCGTAGGTAGGACAGTCTCTGATGTGGTGATGATTATGAATGCAATTGCAGGTACAGACGAAAACGATCAGACAACAAGAGCAACAGTTATTGAGAGAACTTCTAATACTATTTCTCTCGATAGAATACCAAACTACAGCCTGCACCAAAACAACAAGAATATTCGTGTAGGACTTGTAAAAGAACTTGTTGAAGGGGCTGATCCGGCTGTTTCAAAATGTATCTATTCTGCGGTGGACTTGTTTTCAAGATCAGATTGTAAATGTGAAGATGCTTCCATGAAGTCAATTCAATATGCTCTCGCATCCTACTATACAATTGCTATGGCTGAAGCCAGTAGTAACCTTGCAAGATATGACAATATTCGCTACGGGTTTGACTCCAACCCTGAGGACTATGAATGGAATACATATTTCGCAAAGGTTCGAAATAATTTTGGTGAAGAGGTTAAAAGACGTATTATTATTGGGTCGTATGTTCTTTCGGCTGGGTATTATGGAAAATATTATCTAAAAGCCCAAAAAGCAAGAGAAATGATAAAGCAGGAAATGAAATCACTGTTTGAAAAATATGATGTTTTGATAGCTCCCACAATGCCTATATTGCCATTCAAATTCGGTGAAAAGATCGATGATCCGTTGAAGATGTATCAGATAGATATCGATACGGTTGTTGCTAACCTCGCCGGCATACCAGCAATATCAATACCAGTTGGATTTAGTGACTGTCTTCCTGTAGGATTGCAAATAATGGCAAATGAAATGGAAGAGCAAACCCTGTTTGATGTTGCATCATCTTTTGAAAGAATAGTTGATATTCACAAGAGTCCTGAGATATAATTGGTGGAAGTAAAGATCGGTCTTGAAATTCATTGTCAACTCACAGGACTTC
Organism: Candidatus Nitrosopolaris rasttigaisensis; assembly: GCA_933226995.1. Lineage (GTDB taxonomy): Archaea > Thermoproteota > Nitrososphaeria > Nitrososphaerales > Nitrososphaeraceae > Nitrosopolaris > Nitrosopolaris rasttigaisensis. The sequence goes on from CAKOFP010000263.1 coordinate 1,511, forward strand.
AGAGTAAATTATTTTGTTCATGCCAATGTGATTATCGAGGGAAGGCACCAAACACAAACATCTGCCCAATTTGTTCGGGTCTTCCCGGGACTCTCCCGCTCATAAATCAAAGAGCAGTAGACTTTGCTAGTATGATTTCACTTGCTCTGGGGTGTAAAGTTCCAGACAAGGTAATGTTTTACCGAAAGAATTACTTCTACCCCGATCTACCCAAAAATTTTCAAATAACACAATATAATGCGTATGGAATCACAAGTATCGGCGTTGAGGGAAGAGTCGATTATGGGATCAAGAGTACAAAGATTAGGAGAGTTCAGCTGGAAGAGGATCCAGGAAGACTAATTTACGATACTAGCTTCTATACTCTTGTAGACTATAATAGAGCTGGCGTCGCTTTAGTAGAAATTGTCACAGAGCCAGATTTTGCTGAACCAAAAGATGTTCGAATGTTTTTGAATAAAATTACTTCTATAATCGAGCATTTGGGCGTAGGCGATACAAAGCTTGACGGTTCGGTGAGATGCGACGTGAATGTTTCTTTAGAAGGCGGAAAAAGAGTTGAGATCAAGAATGTTGGCTCATTTAGAGATGTAGAAAAGGCACTTGGCTATGAGATTACTAGGCAAAAAACAATGTCGGTACGAGATATTGAGATTAAATCAGAAACTCGTCATTGGGATGATGCAAGAAAGGTAACCAAGCAGTCTAGGGCAAAGGAAGAAGAAGAAGATTATCGATACTTTCCTGAGCCGGACATCCCGACAATAGTTCTCGGAAACGAATTTTTATCTTCACTTAAGGCAAAAATGCCTGAACTTCCAGATGAAAGAAAAATTCGGTTCCTCAGGGAATATGAGCTTTCTGACCATGTGGCTCAGGTTCTGATTGACAATAAAGAGCTGGCCGACTTTTTTGAATCGACAGTTAAAATCTATTCTTCATCACCAAACGAAATTGCCAATTGGATTGTTTCTGATTTACTAGGATTCATAGATGATTCAAAAAGGGAAGAGGGATCTCTATTCTCAGGATTGAGAATTGAAGCGAAACATATGGCAGAGTTGGTAAAAATGATTGATCAGAATATAATCAACAGGAACATTGCAAAAATGATCCTTATCCAGATAGCAAAGACTGGAGAAATGCCCTCTTATGTTCTAGATAAAATGAATGCCTCCATAATAGATAGCAAAGCTATAATATCTGAGGCTATAGAATCAATATTCAAGTCTGAAAAATCTGCCGTGAGGGATGCAAAACAAAATCCAAATGCCGCGAATTTTTTGCTTGGAAAAGTGATGCAATTAACCGGTGGAAGAGCTGATCCGAAGATCGCATTGAATTTAATAAAGACTAAACTTGCAATAATGGAGTAATTCGTGATTTCATATTGTGTTGATTCTTCTACATTTACTTAGAATGGGTTATCATACGGCTATTCAAAATAAAATGTGCAATTAACCATTACACATTTTTTGACGCTCTAGTTTTCTGGAACACTGTATTGGCTATACGTAATAGGAGCGAGGTTGCAGCACTATCGATATGTCAAGTCATTCGATCGCTCCCTTTTTCTCATCGCTGATTGATTGCTCGATATTTTCTAGATGTTGGACAACCGTGGGCAAGAAAGCACCAACGTCTGTTACGATTCCGATAGCTTGTATCGTCCCTCGATCTATGAGTTTTGTTACAACTGGCTGGCTTATATCTACAGCGACAA
>CAKOFP010000264.1 GCA_933226995.1 Candidatus Nitrosopolaris rasttigaisensis
ACTACATAGGGAGTATTATTGGACAGATACAGCGACAAAGATATCGGCAATCCGCATAGAATTAATCGATCAGAAAACAACCACACTGAAGGTAGGAGAGGAGTCAGAAAACAAGAATCTGCCTCATCCTGAAGCCTCTCGAGTCATTATTACAAGGAATGCGCAGAATAATGATCTTATCTTAGATTACTTCCAGGATGATAATCGATTAGCTCAGGAAATAATATCGGGACATACCATCGCAAGAGTATCGGTTGAATTTCCAATCGGACAATAAGAGAAAGTCTTGGATTTTGAAGAATTATTTCCTGTCTTTTATTCTGTATTATAGCTTTTGCAATCTCTTGATTGGCACAGATTTTAAATAATTTAACATCTAGCATATTCAGACGTGACTAGGCATACCAGTGGGGGCATCGGTTTCCGTCCGTTATCTGCCCCCCCACTGCGTTATTGCTCATCCATTAACACAAAACGCGAATGGAGTTTCGGGCCATAATAAACGGTGATTTGACCCTGCTTCCTCAGCCTATCTAAAATCAGGCGGGACTTTCTGTAAAAATTATATGTGTATTCCTTCACAAGGTAACGCGATGAAGAAAGACTGTATCATCTCAAAAATTGAAGCCTCTCAAGACGGAAGCCCTTACGTGTATGTCACATTTTCTGATCCAAATGATTACAAGTCAGGCGCCGAAAAGCCTCTTGGTGCGAATATGACGGCATTTACTTCCCCAGAGGACATGATGAAGAATTTGCCAAAAGCCATGTCAAATATTTCCAAGGCCATGGGCGGAGCCGGGCCACCGACGGATTCCCCTACGTTTAAAATCAGTATGAGGGAGTACGAGGATATGGCCATAAGAGTGGGCGATAAAATTACCCTAGAAATTAAGAAATCTGACAGTAGCAGTGGGAGATAGTATCTTATCTGATAATAATCAAGTTGTATACTGTAGAATGGATTCTACCTTTTTGATACTTTTTGGCGGTCTTGTTTTAGCAATTCTCTTTATTAGCTACTACCTTATACCCAACGTCATCTGCGAATCACTCAGAAAGAATATTTCGCAAGGCACGCCGCAGAATGCTCCATCAACACTTAATGACCCGGTAAACGGGATTTGTTCTGCCTTCGGTAAGTAGTACATTTACAGCATTCAACAACACAAAAAAAGTAGAAGTCAAATCGGATTACAGAACCAGTGGTACGATAGATCGGAATACGGAAATCTCTGCCACTGGAAGTAATGTCTATGTTTCTTGGTGGACAAACAAAACAGGAGTATTAGTGCCAGTATTCAGAGCCAGTAATGACAATGGAAATACGATTGCAAAAGCAATAATTCTGAATAGTACTATTCCTTAAGGATTGCCTCGAAGCAGTCTTTTAATTTTTTTATTCTTTCGTTTGCATAATTTCTACATTCCTCTAGATCAGTGATTTCTTTATCCCATTCCTGATTGTAATTCATATGTTTTATCAACGGGATACCCCCTGACCCAATGCCTACTCTCAATTCAGGATGATGCTGATCCATATATGCGGTCGCAAGAAATGCGCGTTTTGTGAAATCCTTCATTGTGATTGTATCAAAAGATAATCCTGCACAAAATTTATCAGCCGTTTCAGCACCGCTACCGATCGCCTTATAAGGCCTTACTTTTTCGGGATTGTCACTAACATCAACGTGATATAATTCTGAATTTTTCCCTTGATGGTTCGCTATTAATATCTCAAAAAAATAGTCCTCTTCACATAACAGCGCATTGAACCGCTTCACAGAACGAGCGGATTCGTCTACGAAATTTTCGGGAGTGTAGGGGTCAGTACTGCGTCTGATAACAACGTCACCTACGATATATTTTCTGAAAATATCAAGCATACTCGCTCTGCCCGCATATCCGATTAGAATACCATTAGATTGATACTATACTACTAGTGTTATAGCACTATGATTATTTAAATCTTTACCACTATCTATTTAGACTACTGGCGGTATAGTAGTATTATATGACACCTAGGAATGACATTAAGAGAGAAGCAACGTCAATTAAGATAGATCCACAGCTTTGGAAGCAAGCAAAGATTGAAGCTATACGCAATGACATGGAATTATCTGAATTAGTAGAACATGCTATAGAGAAGTGGATAGAGGATGAGGCTCACAAAAAAGTAAAGGGTGAAAGGAAATGAAAAAGACCCTGAAAGAATATTTTATAGAGATTAGTGCGCTCCGAAAGCAGTATAGGGATTGGCTTCGAGGAAGGATAGATAGTCTGGAAAAATCACCCCCTCAAATGGCCCTCGCGCTCGAAGTGTCTAAATCCGTATTAGCTGCAATTGATAGTGTGAGCGACGACTTATCATATAGAACGGAGATCTTAGCCGAGAGACAAGAGAAACGACAAGCTGAGATAGATCTTCTAAATGCCAATATCACAGCTCTAAGAGTCGCTTTATCTGATATTTCACGTAAAACGATGCAAACGAGGTCATTCGAAGAAAGATTCAAGAAAATTGAAGAAAGGGAAGAGAAGACTAAAAGCTTACAAGAAAGCTTCGAGCGCTTTATAGAGAAAAAATCTGAAGAAATCAAAAAGCAGGACGAGAAGCGGCAACAGAATGCAGAGAAGAATCTGCCAGGAGTCACATGATAAGTCACGGAATTAATGGATGCTATGGAAAGGGTTGAAGAATTACAATCAATGAATTATGAAATGCTGGATTATCTTAGAACACAGCTAGCATGGATATTGGAGTATTGTAAGAAGAATCGAATCCCTCTTCCTGACTTTGGTAAGGCGATGTTATTCTTCGACAGGTTTGGTAAAATTCTATCCGACGAGCGCATACAGTCTGCTAAAAACAATCCATCCGACGAAGAGGAGTACAGAACCTAACTTAGCAATCTTTATTTAATTCCCTTTTTTTGAAATGCCCAACTTTTACCCATTCTATGCGCTCTTGTAATTCTCAGCACTGACTACCCCAAATCAATCGATATTAGCTTCTGATAAGATAGTCATCAATCAATAATAACTGTTCTTAATAGTCACGAAATGTCTTACCAATTAAAATGATAACAACATTCAAAATCGCTGGTCAAAAAGCCATAAAGTTAGCCTAATGTGATAGCGTACCTAAAGTTATGATAATTTTTGGTCAATTGTGTCAAGTTTGATTTTGGATTGGTCATACTCTAAGGCTGCTTTTTCATTAGCTAGGTTGACCTCAACTTTACTTATACCAGGTAAATCCAATGCTTTAATCGTACGACCTGAATACCGCGAACCATCAGAACTCAAAACCCTGTATAAGTAAGGATGGTAAGGATCATATGACTCAAAATTTCTGGTACTATTCAAGACTAGTTTTTGGGTCGGTATTTTATGGTGAAAGTACGATTCAAACATTTCAGTAAGATCTTTCGGGCGTATTATTTCTAATTAGAAAACCGGCCCCTAGTTTTGATAGGATTTTTTTAAATTTAATTTATTTTTCTAAAGTACCTATGTGGTGGGTAGTTCTCACACAGCCCGATACCTCCGGTAACAGAGGGTAGCAGCCGAAATCAGATGGAAACATCGCGGTAACAAGATAGAAGACATTGGTAACAATAGGCAACAACCTGGTAACAGATGGAAACAGGGAAAAAGCTATCAATGAGTTCGTACAATATAATACAATACAATAATGGAGTGGTTATCAAATATGACTAGAGCCGAAAAAGAACAGTACGTCATTGGTCTAACGAGTTTTTGTTTATGATTGGTTTTGGTTCAACCATTGGTTTATTATTTTGATACCCTTATTTAGAGCTGACATTATTTCAATATGAAGTCTACAGCGGAAAGTAAAATACCTTAGAAGTGATTTGGACATGCCAGAGGTTCAAAAAGCGTTTCCGCGAACGTGAAAAACATTTATCCACCATGATTTTCTAGTGACTTCCAAAGTAATATGGTTGCGTAACTCCTCCAAGGCTGCCATGCGGCAGAGTGTGCAATTAATTGCCGTTCAGTCTGGCGCTGACCCGGCATAGCTGCTTGTTGCATGCCGAGATCGCCAGCAGGAAAAGCATCAGGCCAATGCAGCACGCGCATGCGCATGTATTCAGCTGTCCATGGTCCAATGCCTGGTATGGCCACGAGCTGTTCGTAAAAAAGTTGCGGGTCTCGTTCATCCAAATGCAATGCGCCCGATTGCACCATGTCGCCCAACATCCAGATTGTCGTCGCTCTTTTCAGCGGCATACCAATAGCCGCAATAGCTTCGGGCGAGCTGGCGGCAATATTGGTAGGCGTGACGCCAATGCGATCCACGAGACGTCGCATGGTTGTCGTCGCGCCAGCCACACTTACTTGCTGGCCTAAGATAACCCGCAGTAACAGTTCAAAATTATCCCAACAGCCAGGGACGCGCAGGACACTGTGACGGGCAATAAGCTGACGTAAAAAAAGGTCGCGCGACAACGCTGCTTCTATGACAAGCGGGTTTGCATCTAAATCGAACAAAGCGCGTGTTTTCCCCAAAACGGTATGTGACTGATGTGACAACTCGGCGGGGATCTGTAAGCTAAGACAATTTTTGGAAGGTATGTTCGTGACTATAATTTCGCACCCATTCATAAGACGGTGGTATGCATCCTCGAACACCCATTCTTGTGGCGTGGCGCGGCTATGTAGAAATTGGAGCAACGCAGTCCAGTTGAATGGCGGGCGGTAAGCGGTACTGAGTGTTATCGGTTTACAAGCTTGGAGAACGGGAATTTCTTTGCGCAGTCTCTCTGGTGTAAAACCATATGCACGCCGCATGTTTATTGTGGGACAGCCGGCGTATTAAAGGCCGCTAGCGCATTATCACCTCTTGATGACAATAGATGGTCATATCATGTAGAAGTAACCGAAAGTGATGGTAGCGGAGTCGCTCAAACTAGACATAAAGTAAATATGGATAGGGATATTATGAAAAAATTTAGATCCGAGTTGTCATATTTGTTAATAAGCTCACCGCAATATTGTACTGGTAAGAATCGTGACACCAAAGCGTATCCTTTTTCATTCATTCCATCTGTTACAGTTTGCCAACCAATATCTGCAATCTCCTCCTGTATATTTTTCATTACTACCTAATTCTCTTGGTTAATTCATCCCCCTTACTATATGTCAGAGGAGTAGTCCTATTGTTTTTGAGGATAGACTCTAACCTTCTTAAAATTGCTAACGATTTCATCTGTGAAGGATATTCCTTCTTCTTCAAGTAATTCTCTCTTTCTATCACTACCATAGAAGTACCCGCCAATCTTGCCATCTGACATCACTACCCTATGACATGGCACTTTAATGGGGTTCGGATTCCTGGCAAGTATTCTCCCCACTTGTCTTGAGGCCAAAGGATTTCCGAGTGCTTTTGCAAGATCTCCATAGGTGGAAACCTTTCCTGCAGGTATTTTAAGTAACAGATCATAGACTTCACTATCCTTTATCGTACTTTGGGTTAGATTTTCGTCATCATATTTTAGATGCTTTTGATGATTTATGTTACCCATGTGCTATGATAGCATGATAGCGTGTATATAAATCTATCTAGCTTCGCTATCTTGATAGCATTAGTTATATACTCGTCGAGGGAATATCATGTTGTTGGCACATACTCTGATTATTAGAGGATTTGATGATCAAGTTCATGAGCAGCTAGGAGAGATAGCGAATCACAGAGGAGTTTCTATAAATTCAATTGTAAAGGATGCTGTGGATAAGTGGTTAAAAAAGCAGCAATCAGTAGTACCTAGAAAACATGATCTAATAATCTACTCAGATGATGATTCTATGATACGAATGTTAAAGTCCATGGATAGGCTTGCCAAAGAATGTAACTTGTTTAAATGCTTCTTTGGACCTCCCCACAGCCCTCCCACCTTACTTCTAACTAAACTTAAATGGTATGATGGTACGGTTGAGCCATATTACTATTCCTCTCAACAATCTAAAGACGGACAGCAATTACAAATCCGAAGCCAGAAAAATATCATGAAATATTGTAGCAGAGTGATAGAAAATGTTGTTAAGAATGCTTCTAACGAACAAGTATGCTGCTTGGATTTTCTAATGAATGATGTGAAAAAATCTTCGCTAAAACAGGCTCTGGATATAGAGAAAGCTTATGACGACAATAGAATAGCTGGGTTAATGTACTGTGCATACAAGACTGATAATTTATTAAATTCGGAAATAAAAGACCTGATTGAACTGTTCGAAATGCATGATCAAATCTTTATACTAAAGAAGGATGAAGTATACAAACTTCACTTAACCAAAGAAAATGTTCATAAGTTATTTCTAAGTTAACCTAAGATAACAATCAAACAACAATTCAATATTCATGAGTATTGGGTGGAACAATTTTCAAAACATCTATCAAACCTTTAATTGCATGGTAATTTTGACATAACGCTTTGACTTCATTTTGGATTACTGAATGTAAGAATACATTCGTTGTGCTTTTGTCAGTTTACGATCTAAGGCAATATGACAATCACCATATAACATTTCCACAACAAGGACAGAACATACCATCATGGCGACAATAAACTTTACACCTTCTACAGAAATTTCTTACCAGCTTCGTAAACCTATAGACGAATCTATTGATTCTCCTCTAGAGGCAGACCGAAGGAAAATGTGGCTCCTCTGCCATCAGGGTTATTTTCGCCCCAGATTTTACCACCATGAGCCTCGATTATGCTTTTTGAAATGAATAATCCCAAACCCGTCCCTATTTCGGATTTTGAAGCAAATTTTGTGAATAGTCTTGGTAATATTTCAGGGTGTATACCAGTACCTGTATCCTGTATCCTGACAAGAATCTCTAGGTTGTTATATTTTTTCTCTACAGCTACAGTTATACTACCTTCCTTTGTAAATTTAATAGCATTACTCAGAAGATTCGAGATTACTTGATTAATCCTGCCTTTATCTGCTTCTACAAAGATATCTTTCTCGTGGGCTACTAATTGTAATTTTAGACTATGATCTTTATTTTCTTTAGCAATCTGATTGTTCGAGTCAGCCATGGCAGTTAGTATTATCTCTCTTAGATTGAATAATTCTTTTTTTAGACCTAGTGATTTGCTTTCGATCTTTGTAATATCTAGAATATCTTCCGAAAGTCTTTCTAGTCTTTTTGCATTTCTGATTATAACATCAAGATACTCCTTTTCTTCTTTTCCATGTCTTTGTTTTGAGCGGAGAACATGAGCTAATCCAAGTATTGGTTGTATAGGGGTACGTAATTCATGAGCTGCTACGTTGATAAATTCATCCTTCATTTTATCAGCTTCCTTTAATTTTTGATACAATTCAGTTTGTGTCCATAGACTTTCAAATATTGAAGCATAAGACGACACGGTAGACAGGCTATTAGAGTAAGTTGCTAATCCAATTGCTTCATTTGATGTTTGTTTTGTATCATCCTTTAATTCTACAGCCAGAGAGTATTTTTTGTCCACTATTAAGATAGTAACCTTGGTTTGTAAATGCGGTTGAATGTATCTCATGCCTATTTTTTCATTCGGTTGCTGTGCTTCTTCTTGCCCTACCTTCAACTTTCGCGCTGTTTCTACAATTAGCTCATCCTCAGGTGTCAGGATCCTAACCTTTACTCCTCGTTCCGTTGCTGCTTCCTTTAATAACTGAATTCCTCCTGCGGACTCTTGGCGATGAAATGCGTTAGCGGTAGAATACATCACCAGTATCTCTTCTATAGCTGTTTGTACAAGGCCGAAGCCAAGCTTTTGTATTTCAACAGGGTCTTGAATGATCTCTATTCCTTCTGAGTCAGCTCCTTCTTCGATCGCTTTTATTCTCCCTTTGGCATCAATTCCATTTTTCCATATCTCGTCAAACAAAGAATTAAAGTGGTTGATATAGAGAGGCTCATTACTAATCAGGAAACTCTGACTA
>CAKOFP010000265.1 GCA_933226995.1 Candidatus Nitrosopolaris rasttigaisensis
ATTTATTAGAAGATTGATCTGGAACTTTATATTACATTTATATTAGATGAGATGACATTGTAATCATGGCCACAATAAACGAACACCCTGAAAGATTTGGTTGGTGGCTGAACGAATTGGATTCACTGGGTATTAACACGAAGAGAATAAACGAGCTTAATGATTTGAAGGAAATCCGCAACCTGACTGAGAATATAAAACAAGCCTTTTATCAGGACTATAAGACTGATTGATTCGATACGATATGCTATGAAATGAATGCTAATGTAGACTTATACGGTTTCTAGTTCGAATATTCGGAAATAATAGTAATAATGGGTACAATAGGATTATTCCGTATGAGGGTATTCGCATGAACATTTCTGAGACAGAAGCACCTATTAGAGGATGTGGCAAAGGCATGTGGTTGTAGAGAAAAACAAAAGGAAGGTGATACTACCAGGAAATGATATCGCGATGGACCGGGTGGGATTCGAACCCACGACCACCTACGTTTCCTCTGCCCATGGCATGCAAGGCAGGTATTCTACCGGACTAAACCACCGGCCCTCGACGATATGCTTCCTAGATGATATTTTAATCTTTTATTTTCCATTTACCTAAACTACTGGGGTTAGGTTGTCACTGTAGAATAGAGCGAGACAAAACTAAGTAACGCCCTTAAAATGATTTATTGCTACTTCGCTTCGCGGAATCAATTTGTACGAAGCTTGAGTTTCAACTAAAATGAGCAAGAGAAAAAAAAATCCTAGCTCTACCTCTACGGTCGCGATATGCATACGTAAAGCCGTACAGTAAGAGCACATGAGCAAATCCACAGCCTCCAGGAAGACGATTTTCCACTATTTGGCCGCCACTATAAGAGTGAATTAGTTAGGCCGAAAGAATGAATTCCCCAACCCTTATAGCTTCCAGATATCAATTCAAGCGTTAACAGACTCAGCCGCTCACAACAAAATTCTTTCCACAAGGAATAAGTTGGAGTATTTCGGTACTAGGTATGTTGTCATTCTTCGGAGGAAATCCTAGCGGAAATGTCGATAAAAGCAAGTACGAGCATCTTACGATGAGTATAAGACAAACAGTCCTCGAAAGAGCACATCGTCGGTGTCAAGAGTGTTCTGTGAAGTTTAGTCCAAGTGTCCATCCTAATTTTGAGCACATAAACGGATCTTTGAAAGACAATCGACCAATTAATCTACGTGCCTTATGTCCAGAATGTTTCAAATCAGTAGCAAAGAAAGAAAATCGCAAGGGAATCCTTGGGAATATTCGCTACACAATTGGAGGCATCCTAAAGTAGGGAAATATAGCCAGACACACATCATAGACTCATAAAGCTCGTGAAAGGATTCAAAAGCAAGCCACCAGATTTACAAGAACACTTGTCTGTGTACACTATCCGATATTATTTCTATTCCTTTTCCTTCTCTTCGCGCTCGAATGCAAGGGAGGGTTTCACACTTTATTAACGGATTTTCCAGGTAAAATTATTTGGTCAGAGGTTGATTTCTTCTTTTCATATTCCACAATTTGGGACTCCATTTTCAATGTAACGTCTATGTCATCTAAACCCTCAAGCAATTTCTTTTTTCTTGACTCATCTATTTGAAAATGTAGGATTTTATGAGCAACTAATACCTCTTGTACGGCCAAATCTATACTGATCTCTTCATCATAGGCGTCTCTAATCAAATACCCTACATCTGAGGCGTTTAATTTGATTGGCAAAATTCCATTTTTAAAACAATTGCTATAAAAGATGTCAGCAAAGGATGGTGCTATTATTGCCTTGAATCCGTAATCTTCGAGCGCCCACACCGCATGTTCACGAGAACTGCCACTGCCAAAGTTATCACGTGTCACCAATATCTCTCGTCCTTGATATTTCGGATCATTTAATACAAAATTGGGTTTCAGCTTACCATTCTTATCAAAGCGCCAATCATAAAATAAGTATTTGCCATAGCCGGTCCTTTGAACCAATTTGAGAAACTGCTTAGGGATTATTTGATCCGTATCTATGTTGGCCATATCAAGCGGTGTAGCTTTGCTTTTAATGATTCTAATAGGCTCCATTCTAGTGTCCCACCATCATAGTTTTATCCTGAGCTTACCTATAACCAATCTCTGATGTCGACAAAATGACCTTCGATTGCAGCGGCTGCTGCCATGACGGGACTGACAAGGTGTGTTCTACCGCCTGCTCCTTGTCGTCCTTCAAAGTTACGATTCGACGTACTGGCACATCTTTCACCAGGAGCAAGTATATCGGGGTTCATTCCGAGGCACATACTGCAGCCCGACTCTCGCCATTCGAAACCAGCAGCCTTAAAGACCTTATCAAGTCCCAGCCGTTCGGCTTCCCTCTTAACTTGTTGCGAACCAGGCACTACCATCGCCCTAACGTTCGGCGATACTTTTCTTCCCTTTGCAATCATTGATGCTTCTAATAAGTCTCCTAGCCTGCTGTTAGTACAAGACCCTATGAATACGCGATCAATCGGAATCTCTACTATAGGAATCCCCGGTTCAAGCGCCATATAGTCCAGAGCGCGGAACGCAGCTTTTCTCTCATTTTCACTTCCTTTTGCAAAATCGGCTGGGAAGGGAATAGTTTCAGTGACATCCACTACCATCGATGGGTTAGTTCCCCAACTGACCTGTGGTGCAAGATGATCTACATTCAGAATAAAAGACTCGTCGAACTGTGCATTAGGATCTGTCATCAAATTTTCCTCCCAGAATTCCACCATTTTTTCGAACTGTTCTCCTTGAGGGGCATATCTTCGTCCCCTGATATACTCGAAAGTAGTTTTATCAGGGGCTATCAATCCTGCTCTTGCGCCAGCCTCAATAGACATATTGCAGATAGTCATTCTCTCTTCCATCGAAAATTTGGATATCGTTTCGCCCCGGTATTCTATCACCGTACTTGTAGCTCCAGAGGTACCTATTTGGCGGATAAGGGAAAGTATAACGTCCTTGGCAGTTACTGCGTGTGGATTTCTAGGACTACCGACGATATTTATTGCAAAAGTTTTTGGTTTATCCATCCATAAGCACTGAGTGGCTAACACATGCTCGACCTCACTGGTTCCTATACCGAATGCAATCGTACCAAAAGCACCGTGCGTTGAAGTGTGGCTATCTCCGCAAACAATGGTTGTTCCAGGGAGAGTTATTCCTAGCTCTGGAGCAATGATATGTACAATGCCTTGATCTGGGCTCTTGACATCAAAGAGAGTTATTCCGAAGTCTTTACAATTTTGTTCCAATCTGTGGATCTGTAGAGATGATGTAGGATCGACAATCGGAAGTGACCTACTGTCTGTCGGTACATTATGATCCATCGTTGCAAATGTCAGGTCCGGTCGTCTGACAGTCCTGCCTGTTGCTCTAAGACCAGCAAAGGCTTGAGGGGACGTAACTTCGTGGATCAAGTGTCTGTCAATATATAATAGCGACGGTCCTTGTTCGCTTTCGTTTTCGGGTCCTACCACATGACTCTCCCAGATCTTCTCAAATAGCGTCTCAGACATGAGCTTATCTTTAATAAACTGAGCTGAAATATAATCATTGGCGCAACTTCAGATGCCAGTCAACAATACAATGTAATTTGTTCTTATTCTTTGCGTCATGTCTCATCCGCAATGGAATCATGAGCAAATATTTTTGAGAATACTTAAATCTGGTAACGATTCTGATACTCGTAATATGCGTTCGCAGGATAATCGATACGAAGAATATATTGCAGAGCACATTAGAAAGGGGACAACTACTTGTGCCTTGACTTGCAAGGACGGAGTTGTGTTAGCTGCTGACACAAGGGCAAGTGCCGGTTTTTTTATTGCCGATAAACACGTAATGAAAATTCAAAGAGTTGATGGTCACTTGGGTATGACTATTGCAGGGGGAGTAGCAGACGCCCAGAATCTTGTTGATATTATGCGTTACAATGCAAATATCTACAGGATTTCGAACAAAGAACCAATACTAGTCAAGTCTGCCGCTAGACTCTGTTCTAACGTATTATTCAATCAGCGATACTTTCCTTACTACGTGCAGATAATCCTCGCCGGTTTCGACGGTCAGGGAGAAGGGCAAATTTACAATATTGACCTGTTCGGTTCAATGACAAGCGAGAAGTTCATCGCAACTGGTAGCGGCTCACCAGTGGCGTATGGTTACCTTGAAGCGGAATTCAAGGCAGATCTAGGTGTGAATGACGCGTACAAAGTAGCTGTCCAGTCGATTGCAGCGGCGATTAGAAGGAATGCGGGTACAGGTGACGGCATAAATGTGGTTATCATAGACAGAAACGGATATCGTGAGCTGTCCAAGGAAACTAAAGCGGCTGTAGGGGCGGTTTTTTAGGACATTCCTCACGGGTGGACGATGATCAGAGTCGCCATGATCTGTAAATTAGAGATCTTAATTTAGTTTTCAACCAAATTAGCAGTGCGTGGTTTTCGTTAGACTTTTAACTTATTTCCTATTTAAGGAACGTGATACTTTATCAAAACATATCTCCTGTTAGACATTTCTCAGAAGAAGGTAAGTTAAAAAAATCAGAAGCAATGTGACCAATTTTTTAATAATCGTGCAATCTGGGTACACCCTGGGTAGTAGAGGATAGATGTACGTGATAAGTAACCAAAAAACAAAAGCGTACCGGGGGTTATAATTGTTAGCTCGATCTCTGTTGCTCCACCCTGTTTTGACTCCTCTACTACTTATCTTTCCACCTTCGAACACTATGGAGTTTAAGGGCTAGTGATTTCATAGTTACTATCCTAGGACGTATGCTACGTTTGTACATGATTTCTTCAGGAGACATTTCAAATCCAGTATAATCTCTGACTAGTGTAGGAGAGTTCCGATGAACCCTTTGTCGAAAGGTCTTTGCTCCGGAATTCGGCCTTCATAATTGAATTGGCAGGGAAATGTGAGGAAAAATAACTCCACGAATTTATTCCATCGTACGAATACAGCGAAAACGCTCTGATCACTAATTCCAAATGTTGACCTCAAATAGCTGCATCTTTGGTGAGTCTTTCTAAGATACGAAAAATCTCTGCTATTCCCTTGTAATGTCATACCTTTTTAGGATCTATGGAAGTGGCACGCACCGCATCCTCGTGAAAACATCCACGATTGTCGAAATACCGACCTTCACTATTATAGGAGATACAAATAGCCTGGACAAAGAAACAAGAGCGGTAATGGGTATTTTGTTCTTTCTATTTCTGGTCTCTAAGTGAATTTTTGATAGATGAAAATCTATTCTTTGGAGGATTCTTAACAGTATGAGTAGAGTAATAGATGAGAAATTTTATTCAGCGTCAGAATAAAACAAAAAAGTAAGCGAGTTTATTTTTTGATTCCTTGCATTAGTACTCTAAGTTCCAGTTTTTTTTGTGCTTGAATAGGCGGTAGTCCCAAGATACGAAGGGGCAGCTTTGAATCCCGGAGATCGAGTTCGGCCAACCGCATTATGTATTTGCTGAAGGAAAAACCAGCATACTGTTTATACGCCAGTCAGTTTCTACAATATAAAGGCGCTCATCGATTTCACCCGAGTGCTGAAAATTATTGGTACATGGGAAAATCGGATTTAATACCCATGATTTTGAGTGTGAGAAATCAGTATATATTCATCAGTAGTCTGCATATAGCGTGCTGGAGTTAGTGCGTACAACATATTAGCTGTTTAGTTATTCAATTATGACATTGCAGTTTAACGATATTTTATTACTTTAATTCAGAATGACTGGCTTTAGCAGTAACTGGGTTAGAGAACGCAAGCCAAATGCGCCTCAGCGGATAAGGGAAAGCGTG
>CAKOFP010000266.1 GCA_933226995.1 Candidatus Nitrosopolaris rasttigaisensis
CCTACATCAAAGTCGAAACGGGCTATATCAACAGAATACTTGGTCTGAATCTGAAAGTTACCGATATTTTGAAGTGTCTAAAGAAAAGTAGGTTGGACGGGAAAGTTATGTCTGACAAAATTATCAAGTGCACTATTCCACGATACAGAACGGACATAATTGATCGTACCGACTTGGTAGAAGAGGTAGCTGTAGGCTATGGTATATACAATTTGAGGGCCACTATACCTTCATCCGATCTTTCAGGGAAGCGAAATTATCTCTCAATTTGCTTGGATATAGTCAGAGAGGTGATGACTGGCCTTGGAATGATAGAAGTTGTGAATTTTAACCTTGTCAGCAGGAAAATACATTATCAATTAATGGGTATACCAGAACATGAGAATATCTTGACTGCAGAGAAAACTAAGAGTATCGAACATGAGATACTAAGGGAGTCACTAATTCCTTCTCTAATCCAAACATTGTCTCACAATATACATGAAGAATATCCTCAGAAGCTATTTGAGGTTGGCAAAGTTTTTCGACGGGGAGACCGAATCAAGGAATATTGGAACCTGGGTGTAGTTGTCGCTCATTCTAAAGCAAACTTTACTGAGGGAAAATCCATTGTGCAGACGTTTTTGAAGACAAGCTTTGGCAAAGAGATTGTTACGAAATCCAATGTAAACGCCATCTTAGTCCAGGGTAGATCCGCCGATATCATTGTAGATGGACTATCAGTCGGTTACATTGGAGAAATGAAACCATTGGTCAGTGATAATTTTAAGTTAAGGGTTCCTGTAGTTGCCGCTGAGCTAAATCTATCACAAATAATGCCTGTTAGCTGATCTTTATATTTGTGTGCGTTTATACACGTTGTTGCCGACAGTAGCGCGCTCTTACACTGATGCCGAGAGTTCCTAGTTTCCTCGACATACGCGTTTTACTAGGCACCCCGTTATAGAGAGTACACGAGGAGGAGTACACATTCGCGTGTATGGCTACCCATGAATACGTGTGGGTCAGAGGCGGGGGACAACTATTTTTAACTACCAAGCGAAATAATTATCAAAAATATATCCAAGATCGTGTGGAAATAAGCGATACACAATTTGATGTGAGGATCCGTATTGTAAATCAAGAACAATCTTGGAGCACATGTCAAGGTCGTTTTTACCTAGAGTTTTGGCGATGATTCTTGAAGAGACACTTCTGAAAGATGCTAGCTGTAGGTGGCGATGGAATCATAATTGCGAACTGACTTAACTGGTCTTAGGCATTTATAATACGTCATGCAAACTGTGTAAATTTTCTTTGGAGGAGGGGCGAGTGAATATCATGCGCAGTACTTTCTTACAGTAGGTTCAATCGGCGTAGAGTTAGGCTACATCAATCTTTCCGATCTCAAAGTTGACAGTGTCATGCTAGAGAACTAGGCAGGTGTTAAGATCTTGGAGCAGTATGTTAGAGATTTTAATACTGTTTTCTACAGACAAGGCTTGAAAAGGTTCGGTAAAATTAAAGAGATATCAACGTAAGGGGTAGAGACGCACCAATTGGAATTCTATCCAGAACGACAATTGCTACCCAAGTGCCGACGAAAGGAGCGTAACAGAATTCACGTGATGAATGCATTTTTAACCAACATGATGCCTGATCGAGTAAATAAATCAACATTTCCTGATACCAGAAGGCGATATACGTTTAGGATCGGTGTTAATACTCATTGGGATCCAATCGGAACTAAGAGAGATATGCCAAGCACTATTGTGTGAGATCAACAATGCTTTTTCTGATGATCAATTTGGCTTCAGGTGAAATATTGTATTGCTCCAAGATCTTGGCGGGCTCTTTTACCAGTTGATTTCTGAATTCTGGTTCACTCGCTGCCCTAAGCAGAATGTCGCTGATAGTCTCTGCGTCCTTCTGTCTTGGGTCCAAGTACGTGCACGGTTGCGAAATCCTAGTATATAATCCTAATGCGTGCACAATAAGGCAAACGTCGGCTTTGCGAATAATCATGGATTCGGTGATTCGTGTATGCCAACAGGCACATACTGTGACCACTACAAAATCGGAAATATAACAGTCTGGGTCGGAGCGCACACGAGTGGAGGAACACCGTTTGATATGAAACTCCTAACGGTGAATAGAAGGGGATCACTAAAATAATGCTAATCGTTGCAGTGCCGGTATGGTACTGCCAATAACCATAACGATATTACCAATGTTGATAGGTGCACCAGTTGCGTTGGAATCCTTCATACTCCAATCGGATTGAACTCGTTTCCATAAGTCCTACTCTCGTATGTCGAGAGAGTACTACTTGCCGCTCGTTGTTGTTGGTATTGTATTTATCCCTGCTAAAAACCCAAACTATAGTGATCGGCTAGTGTATGATTACCGTTCGACAATCTGGACAACCCATTTGGAGACTGGTTTGGTTCCCAGCAGAAGACTAACGCTAACGATCTATAGAAGCTGTTAATTGAAGCCAGGGTTGAAAACAGTAGGCTACATGAAACAGTCTGTGCGCTGCAAATGGAAATTGTGAGTTACTCCTCGCGGTAATTCTCCTATCTATTCATATTCTGAACTGTCAGTGCTTTCTTGCTTTCGCTTATAATATTGCTGACTTTACGCTCGTCGATTCCATTATTTGTGGCGGGGTGATTCGTAAACTTGATATGAACTAATTCACTGGTCATAAACGTGCAAACACAGCCATTGCTGCTTCAGAGTAGAGAAAAGTGGTCCGTAAATGGAAGTTCTAGGATCATACCCCCTGAGCAGACGCTCAGGATGACCATGTCACTATCTAAGCAGATCGGAGTAACCCGACTTGCGGACATAACACATATGGATAAATTAACTATCCCAAATTACTCTGCTGTTTTACCTGGAACAGAGGATTACATTTGGGTTTATAGCGGTAAGGGTCTAACCAAGGCACATGCAAAAGCGAGCGCGTTGATGGAATGTATCGAAAGATATTCTTCACTACCAAGTAGTACACAGCGAGATTTCATTCAAGGAAGTTACGATCAATTATCACAGAGATACATTGTCCTCCATCCAGAAGAGGTTGTAGAACCTTTCAATTTTCAATACCGAAATTACATGACGATGGATTTCCTTCCTGGTTTTGAGCTGTTTAGCGGAGAACGGATGTTAGTACCAGCATCTCTTGCTTTATTCAGATATACTCCAAAACCCCCTGCTTTAAACCCGTTTGCATTTTTTCATACAAATGGACTTGCTTCTGGTAACGTATTAGAAGAAGCAGTCTGTCATTCCCTATGTGAAGTCATTGAACGTGACGCAATTAGTTTGGCGGAACTGCGAGCCAGCGCCATCCCATTCCATTTTATACGAACTATCACAAATTCACTGAAAGCAAAACAATACTCAGTATCTCCTGTACCTGCTGATCAATTCATGGATGATTCAAGTATATTTCCAGATGTTGATATACACGATGTAGATTTTGATCCTATCAAGATGTTAGTTAGAAAATTTGAGAAAGCTAAGATCCCCCTGATAATAAAGGATATAAGTTCAGATATTGGGATTCCCACGTTCAATGCCAGCAGCATTGAGTGGTTAACTCACGATTATGGATACCTTGCTGAAGGCCATGGTACTCACCCAGATGCGAGGATTGCATTGTTGCGAGCTATTACTGAAGTTTCCCAAACTAGAGCTGCCAATATCCAAGGTGCGAGGGACGACCTGCGGAAGATAAAATATGGACATGATAATTCTGATGACAAGAGGGCGTGGCAATTTAGGCCATCTAAAAATAAGATCCAATTCTCTCAGGTTAGATCTTATTTTAACAGAGATATCCTTGATGATATTAAATTGATTTTGGCACGTTTACAACACGCAGGCCTAAAAAAAGCTATAATTGTAGATTTAACAATTGCGAGAATAGGAATTCCGGTAGTCCGAGCTATAGTTCCAGGGCTAGAGACATTTAAATTTACAAAATCGGTTATGGGTTGGAGAGCGAAAAAGTACTTTAAAAAAAATGAATAAGCCAATTGTTTTTATTGGTCCAAGTCTGGCTATTGAAAAAGCCAGGAAAATCTTTAATGCCGATTACAGACCACCTGCGAAAAAAGGCGATTTTCTAAGACTTCTGGCTTGCATAAATGATGATGATCGCACTATAGTAGGATTGGTCGACGGCTTGTTTTTGCAGGATTATCCTCCCACTCCAATAGAAGTATTTCAACTACTAATCAAAAAAAATATTCTCGTTTTGGGAGCATCAAGTCTCGGGGCATTGCGAGCAGTTGAATTGGAAAAATATGGTATGATAGGAATTGGCCAGATATTTGAATTGTACAAAAAGAACAAAATTGCCGCAGATGACGAAGTAGCGGTTACATTCACTGAAGAAACTCAGCATGTACAGTCAGAAGCAATGATTGATATTCGATATAACCTTTTCATTGCATTAAGAAAAGGAGTTATCGACGAAAACGCCAAACGAGCAGCAGTCAAGGTCGCAAAGAGCATGTACTTTCCAGATCGAAATTATGAGGATATCATAGATGAAACGAAAAGGCGACATCCCTCACTTTCAAATTATTTGGAATCTTTCCGTTCCTATATCAGTAAGAACAGACAAAGTTTGAAAGAGCTGGATTCAATAAAATTAGTAAACTACGCAAAAATGAAATATGAAGGCGAAATCACACGAAAGTGAATCTATTTAGTTAGAGAACAAGTCACACATTAATTTCATTATCACTGCTAGAGACCATATCGCTAGCTGATGTAAGTAAGCCATTTTTTGTTAAAATTGTCATCCCTTCCTTGAGTTACTGCTTCAAATTTGCCTTTAATCTCTATCGTAAGTTGACCTATATCTCCATTACCGATTATTCGGTTATCAATGTCGCCCACCGCTCTTATTCCAGCGGCGGTTCCAGTCAGAAAAACTTCATCGGCTATGTACACTTCGTCCCTTGAAATATCACGAATTTCATAAAGACTACCGTAGTGTCGTATTATAGCCAACACGCTATCTCGGGTTATACCATTGAGAGCACCTGAATTTACCGGCGGAGTAATCAATACATTGTCTCTCACCATGAAAATATTTTCTGCACTAGCTTCGATAACTTTTCCGGCAGTATTCAGCATCAATGCTTCGTCGAAGCCCATCTTCAATGCTTCCATTCTAGCTAGAGCAGAGTTCGCGTAGTTTGCTGTTGCCTTTGCATTCATAGGCATTGATTTTCCATCGATTCTCATCCATGAAGATACCATTAGTCTTGCTCCTTTTTGCGGGTCGCTTTGTCTAATATATTCATCCCACTTCCAAACTGCTATTGCGATAGAAACTTTGTTGGGGAGAGGATTGACTCCCATTTTACCGTAACCGTAGTATGCGATAGGTCTAACATAGTATTCCTCTGGTTTATTGGCATTGATCGTATCGATAACCGCATCTTGCAGTTGCTTCTCAGAATATCCAAGATCCATAAAATACATCTTTGCACTGTGCATTAATCGTCGTATGTGGTCTGGCAAACGGAAAGCGGCGAGGCCATAGTCGGTTTTATAACAACGAATTCCCTCGAACACAGCTGTTCCATAATGTAAACCATGAGTGAGAACGTGAATTTTTGCGTCGTCCCAGGGTACTAGGGATCCATCCATCCATATTTTGCCTTCAGTCATTTTTATTTTCACTAATACGAATATTAGTTCGTTTAGAATGAATTGCCTTAACAGCGTCACCTACATTGGTACCTTTATCTTCCACAACTATCAGGATTCTCGATGTCTCCTCTTGCGCATCCAAATTGAGAATATTTATACCATGCTCTCCAACGGTACTGCTAGCAGTAGATGCTATGTTCGGCATATGCGACATCGTATCACCAATAAGGGTCACTACACCTCTTCCATAGACTATCTCAACCTGGGGATAGTATGCTTTGATATGGCGCTCTTGTTTTTTAACGTAGTCTGCGTCGAGGAAAAGCAACCTACAGATTTCGACGTCATCGTGCCTGTACGGAGATAATTTGACGAAATCATGGTACTGCTTGTCCTTTTCAAGAGAGGCGACCAAATAAGATGCTGCAATACTTTCGATCCTTACGATAGCGCAGTTTTTCTTGCCGGTTACGATTTTTACCAGATTGTTGTTAAAGTCATCTTGAAGCGGCGGATTCCGTTGAATTATCGTTGTATCTGACGGGTTTGTCATGTTCGTAATAACTAGAGGTATATCCAGATTATTGTCAAGGATTTCCTTTATAGCAACCGGGTCAAGAATCTTCATACCAAACATTCCAGCCAATTTTGCCTCATTATAAGATAGGTATTGTATATTTTCCAAACCAGTCTTTACTATCTTTGGATCGGCACTCAGCACGGCACTATCTTTTTCAAAGTCGACCTTCATCTCATAGCGTCCGTGTAAGAGGATCGCAGTATCCGCTGCTGTTCTGTCAGAACCGCCACGCTCATATGTTGTTTCAAGACCATCAACGGTCTTGCCTATAAATCCACCTAAGCAGACGATCTCGTTACGTTCGACTAAATCCAATAAATGACTGTCATTCCGTCTTGATTCTTCGATCATAAAGTTGGCTGCTTCAAAGTTGTCGTCAGTAATTATTGGCCATTTTTCTATATCAACATGGTTGGAGTTTATCCCATGACTTCGCATAATATAATCCATAAGATAAGACATAGTTATTTCTCCACTATATGCAAGTGTTCTCGATCTGATAACATCAACAAAACGCCGGTTTTCTGCCGCCTGCTTTAATGAAATTATCACCTGACGGTAGAATCTGTCGAGATGTGCAAGGAATTCTTGATAATACTGGTTAGAAACTTGTTCCTTGGCAATTCGTTCATAAACTTCCCTTAAGACCTCAATTTCAACAGGATTCGACGAAGCATAGCTCCTGCCTACTCTTATGGCGACGTCAGTCATGGAATAGGGTTTTTCCTGATAAGTAATGAGAGGAGCAGAAAAAACGGCAACGACTTTTGTTTTTTCCCTCAGTTGTTCTATCCGATTTATGATTTTTCCAATCAAAATACCGTCTACTCCTAGGGCACTACCACCGAATTTGGCGACAGTAACAGGAATCAAATATCTAGCTCGCTTCGGAAGCTGACGGCCTGATCCCTATATTAAATATTCAAACAATTTTGCTTTCCATACAACATTGGCGGGAGTAACACGAATAGACGAGCCGTATGCACTAAATTCCGCCAAAAAACCATCTAGGAAAAAAATATTCGGAGCCTTCTCGTTAGTACATCCACGGTCTTGCTTTAATAAATGACCATGTCAATCAGGATTCAGTGCGCGTCTCGAAGTTTGCTCGAATGATTTTGCAGCATTCTCGCTTAATCTTAAGAGTTCCTTTGCATTATCTTTCAACTGCGGTATCAATGCATTAGCTGCTTCTATGTTTGTAAATATAATGTTGTTCGCTATTCTAGTTGTGGCAATCACGTTGTCCGCAGTAATTCGGACCATGCTTATGTAAATGTCACTTATAATTGGCCGGAGGGTCCAATAATTCCAGATAGATCCGGATAGGTCTGCTAGACTCGGAATCCATAGCGATATGAGCTGTCTTTGTGATTCTATGAATGCGTCCGAAATTGCTTTGGTTGACTCGATGGCTGTCTCCTGAAAATCTTTAACGATTTGTGTAAATCGCGGAATCTCTGCTTTTGCTTCGTTTATTCCTTGCCTGATATTATCCTCGCTCTCATCTAATGCTTTAATCATTGCATGACGATGTTGGTCAACTGTATACTTCTTACCTTCCTTTTCTTCCACTATAGTTTCTAATTTTTTGGCAATCGTTGTGGCATCTTTTCTTGATTTTGCATCTTGATGATTGGTCGTGTTGCTACTTCTTGAATCTTGTTTTTGTTCCTCCTTTTTTGTTGACATGTTCCTCGATTAGTTCCAATAGTAGATAAAGCTTCTATTGTTTTCAGATCGACGATCGAGAGCCGCGTCAGCGGTAACAAACTCTTTCTGTACGAGGTTAGAATCTCTTAAGAGCTTTTGAGCTGCTATTATGAAAGCCGCAACGCTTTCCTTCGAAGAATTAAGGTCAACTGACAGATCCTCTGAGCTGGTAACGGCCAAAGCCATTACTGATACAATCCATGCTTCTTTCAGCTTCTTTGCTGTAGTAGGTCCTACTCATTCAGTATTGTGAATTTCTAGATCCAGGATTGGCACTGTTGCTCCAGATTCGATATTACTACTCATATTGGTACTAGTATCATTTTTTTTCTATCAGCCTCCTCCATGTCTCCTACTGACGTAGGTGTTGCTTTTCCTCTCTCCTGTCATACACGCTACAACTTCATCGCTCATATTAATACTAAAAAGTACCTGCTAGGGAAAGGTATACTCGCTCACTC
>CAKOFP010000267.1 GCA_933226995.1 Candidatus Nitrosopolaris rasttigaisensis
AATGATAATGATATTATTTATATCTTGTTAGAAGTTTTTGTTTAAAAGCTCTGTTTACGAAGATTTTTTGTCTTATATGCTCAGACGGGATTGTACTGCATGAACCGTAATTTTATATGGCAACAGCATGGCTACAGCTTATGGTCACAAAACGGATCGATTTGCATAAATTAATACTGGATTGTCCAAATTTCCCCAAGCAAGGCGTCTTATTCAGAGATATTAGCCCCGTCTTCCGCAATAATGATGCTTTGAAATACATTGCAGACGAATTCGAGAGTATTTTGAAGAGTTACAAATTCGATACAATAGTTGGTATAGAATCACGAGGGTTTGTCATTGCTACCGTCCTGGCATTGAGATTTGGGAAGGGACTGACTATGATTCGAAAAGCTGGTAAGCTACCCGGCGAAACAATCAGAAAGTCATACGACATTGAATACGGTACTGCGATAATGGAAATCCAAAGGGATGCAATATCGGATGGTCAGAGCGTACTAATCGCCGATGACTTGATAGCCGCAGGCGGTACTGCTGAGGCTGCGGCGCAATTAGTGAAGGAAGCAGGGGGCAAAATTGCAGCTTTTGCCTTCGTGATAGAGTTGGCTGGCCTTCAGGGAGCGACAAAGTTAAGGCAGATGGGACACGAGGTCTATTCGCTAGCGGTGTATGATTAAGCCATGCATGGAAAGTACTCTGCTGACATAGGAATCATTGGAGGCACTGGGATTTATACTGCTGAGCTTTTTGGCATTGAGAAACAAGTGAAGGTTTACACTCCATATGGTAAACCATCTGATCTTATCAGTATCGGTGAATATGCAGGACGAACAATTGCCTTTCTTCCAAGACACGGCAGAGGACATACAATCCCCCCTCATCGGATCAACAGCCGCGCTAACATTTGGGCGTTACGGGAGCTTGGCGTCACAAGACTGATTGCCCCATCTGCTGTAGGAAGTCTAAAACGAGAATATAAGCCAGGAGAAATTGCTATCCCAGACCAGTTTATCGACTTTACTAAGAGCCGAGATTACACCTTTTATGATGGCGGAGAAATTTGCCATATTTCTGTTGCTGATCCGTTCTGTAGCGATCTTAGCCACATTGCATTACAATGTGGTACAAAATTAAAAAATATAGTCCATCCTAAAGTAACATATGTGTGTATAGAAGGACCAAGGTTTTCTACTAGAGCTGAGTCACAATTGTTCCGAAAAGTATTAGGGGCTGATATTGTCGGTATGACTATTGTTCCTGAATGTGTACTAGCAAGAGAAGCACAGATTTGCTATGTCTCTATATCAGCAATTACAGATTACGACGTATGGTCTGAGTCTCTGGTAACCTCCAAGGATATCT
The DNA here is from genome assembly GCA_933226995.1 of Candidatus Nitrosopolaris rasttigaisensis. Lineage (GTDB taxonomy): Archaea > Thermoproteota > Nitrososphaeria > Nitrososphaerales > Nitrososphaeraceae > Nitrosopolaris > Nitrosopolaris rasttigaisensis. The sequence continues at coordinate 1,363 of CAKOFP010000267.1, forward strand.
TGGAGGTGTTGAACAAGAATGTTGAGAAGACAAGGAATTTGATCACTGAAATGATCCCGCTAATATCCAAAGAGAGAGTAAATTGTAATTGCGGAAAAGCGTTAGAGGGATCGTTACTATAAAGCTACTCCCGAAGTTTCAGGTTTTCAGGAAGAATCACGTCGCCCTCAATTATTTTTCGTTGAACCGCCAACTGTACTTTGTCAGGATCGAGACCTATTTTCCTAATTTTTTCTGCGGCTTTTTTGGATAGCCCGAGGCTAACATTGTGTCCTCCAATTCTTCCAAATGCAATTGCCGTGAATTTAAATTCTTGATCATTTAATAAAAAGTGGCCTATCAACTTGCTTGCAATAGCGCCTCCTCTGGTATTGTGAACAAAAACAGTCAATACGATATTATCGTCGGAACCTTCTCGTCCAATCATCTTGCGTTGCTCTCGTTTGTTATATCTACTGTACGATTTACATTTTTTTCAACAAGAAAACTCCACCACTCGCTATCAATAACTTTGTACGCATTAACGTCAACTTCGATAACGGACTCATCGTCTGTATCAGTGAATTTGAACTTACCTTGGTTAATCAATTTGACTAACTTCCATCTGTCACGGCCTTCTCTTTTTCTGCTTATTGCAACGGCCCATTTCTTGTCTTTATCAATCTTAGGCATACCTAGGTAATCCGCGATCTCTAAAACTCCTAACCTTTTTTCCTCACAAAATAACTCTTTAGTAATCAGGCTTCGCCATATGTCAACAGCACCGATAGTTCTTCCGTCTTCGTTAACGTTTATCACACCAAAATAAACGACCTTGTCTCCATCTGTGGGGTCTACAGAAGCCACATTAGAGTGGCTCTAGGTATACCTATTTAGTTCTTGCATCTTCGAACGGTATCTCTAGTACGATCCCAATATTGTCTATCAGCAGGTTTTTTCTGTAAGGGATATTCTCTTCTTCGCAAAGTCTTCGGTAACGGTTGGAAATGGCAAATCTGGGATGAAGCGATTCATACTCTGATTGAGAAATGTTGATAATCATCCCTTTCTCCACTAGAGAGCTCGCCACCTTGCTGGCCTCTTCTTTGGAGAATCTCAAAGATTCGGCTATTTTTTCCACGTGTTTCCTGCCATTCTTCACAATGAACAGAAACGTTTTTGACTCTTCCTTGGACAGCTTTAACTCTGACGTAAGAAATTCTTCGACATTATTGATATTGACTGACATTGATTAAAGATAATGCGAAAGTGTGTAATGAGCATACCGTTCATAGTCAATTCACAAACATTTATCATAGAATCAGCTACGTTCTCATACTACCTAAAATACAGGTATGGATTTAAAGGATATCTAGACTATTGGTTAACCATGGTTGTTACAATCGATTTGTCATACATGCCCGAGAGATTAAGATATATAATTCACAAATCGATTGATCTAAAATATCGTCAAGACCAGAATGAAGGTACTATTATACTACAGGACGAAAGTAATGCGCAGAAAATTAAAAGCAGGTTGGAAGAGATCTTAAAGGAGAAGGTAAAACACCATACAGGATTTCGTCGTCACGGAAAATACTGAAAAGCAGAATGAGATTACTCTCTTGAAAAAAGGAGACATTGAACAACTGGGGATATACCTCTGTACGAACGAATACATTATTTTGGTTGACTTTATTTTCTTGGTTTTAGCCGATTCGATCTCAAAAGTGGAAATAAGTCTCATCCGACCATCGTGTGATATTGAACCATAAAATTGGTATGCTTAGAAATTCAATTTGTATTGAAATCGTGTCGTGATCTATGCGAATTCCTAATTTGGCTAACTCGAAATGAATTTTTCGCAACCGACATGCCATGGTCTTTAAAATCTCAACTTAGTGCTTCGTTGGTGCATAAATTATATGTATCGGAACATATACCATACACAATTTGTATAATCGTTGGGTAAACACCTAATATAATGCTATGAACCACTTATAAAATAGGTTATGGTTATGATCCGCATGTCTACACAAAAGTCGATAGCAATTCTAGGAATTGTTGCGGTGATTGCACTCGGGGTCTCATTGGGAAGTCTTCCTTATGCCTTGGTGTCAGCTCAACAGAGCGCTAATATGACCAATAGCAGCAGTACGACCTCTACTAACTCAACCGGTGGTAATAGTGTTTCAATAGTGCCTAATGCATCTACTTTGGCGGACAAAGCCTTCGCGCCGAATCCGCTAAATGCCAAAGTTGGTGATACAGTAACTTGGACTAACAAGGATACGGTTTTCCATACAGTCACTTCCGGCATTGGACCCAGCGATACAACTCATGGAAAGGAGTTTGATTCTGGTTTATCTGGGCCTACTGCCTTGACTACTCAGGGAAAAACATTTTCCCACAAGTTCATGACTGCAGGGGAGTTTCCATACTTCTGTCAGCTACATCCCACAATGGTCGGAAAGGTAGTTGTGAAGTAAACTCCCTCTTTTTTTCAAATATCAACTAGTCTAAATTCTTTGAAGCCGTAAAAAAAGTCCATACAATATTACCGTTAGCAAAACTGGTAGCAATTACATTCAATTTTTTCAAATTCATTAGCAACGGCTACATCTACGCAAACCGCTACCACCAGATTACAGGAGCTATCGACATACGCCGTGTCCAGGATACCAATCGCAAATAGGAAACCATTTCTGGTTCTATGAGGTTTGAGAAAGTATCGCTATTCATATGGCAATGGATGCTGTGTCAGCTATGACTAGCAAAGTGCAGAATCATTCAAACGCTTTTAGTCTCCGTATACAGGAGGCACTAATTCACTATCTGAATTTGCCCTGTCCTATTTAGAAAAAAGTGCGTAGATACTCTATCTCGAGTATTTGCGACACAAGTTGAACCCACTGCAACCACGAAGCTATATAATACATTGATGCAAATTCGGACCCATGAAGGACTCCACAAAGCTAACTCATAGGGTCGCCGTTCTAGACGAGGAACTGTGTCAGCCCAGAAAGTGTGGTCTCGAATGCATCATGTACTGCCCGGTGAACAAGACTGGTGGTGAATGTATAGTACTTAGCGATGATAGTAAAAAGGCTGTAATTTCGGAAGATCTTTGTACCGGCTGTGGTATATGCGTAAAGAAATGTCCTTTTGATGCTATTGTTATTGTTAACCTGGCTAGAGAACTTGGGGAGGATAAAATCCATCAGTATGGCATTAATTCATTTAGATTATAC
>CAKOFP010000268.1 GCA_933226995.1 Candidatus Nitrosopolaris rasttigaisensis
ATAACCTCCATCCATATAGACACCTAATGATCTAGGTTTATCGCATAGATTTTCTTCTCCAATTCTACAAGCAGGACATAATCCCTCTCCTATCCAAGGGTAGACAAGAACTTTATCATTATTGTTAAATCCTTCAGCTTGTTCACCCAAGCTATCTACTATTCCTGCGACCTCATGTCCCGGTGTAAGAGGATAATTTACACCTCTGTCTGTAGTTTTTAATAGCTGCCCGCCGACCCCTTCATAATAGCCTTCCCATAAATGAATGTCGCTATGGCAAACGCCCGATGATTGAACTTTTACAAGAACTTGAGGACCTCTTGGCTTTGGCGTGTCAAGCTGCTGTATCTCTAGTTTTTCATTCACCTTAACAATTCTTGCCGCTTTCACATATGTTCTCCTGTTTTCTCGGGTATCTATCTATTCCTATCGTAATATGACCGATGAAAGGCCCGCAGCCACTGTTGGGGGTCACAAAAAGGATATAATCTGCTTATTGCAAGCAACTTTCAAGCTTATCTGTGAATACAAGTTGGAAAACAGGTCTCGGTTTTGCAGGAACTCTGAGCGCGGGTTCATATGACAGGGCACTGCTTTAGATTTGCTGCCAGACGGTGCAGCTCTTGAAATCTTTAATCTTTCTGGACATTCCTCCCTTTAATCAGGATCTTGAGCATGATATGCGTACAAAAGTAATAGTTTAAATCGAAAATAAGGGTAGTAGATGCCATTCTTATTGCAACTCCAGAGTATGATTTGTCAGTACCTGTAGAACTAAACAATGCTATCGATTGGGCGTCAAGACCGTCCGGTGTTGACTCCTTCAATGGCAAACCAGTGGCGATCGTGAGCGCCTCTATTGGAATACTGAGGGGCGCGAGAGCGCAGTATCATCTCAGTCAGTTCTTCGTGTTCCAGAACATGCATCCTGTCAATGCCCCAGAGGTCATAGTGACGTTTGCGAAGGATATGTTTGATGCAAACGGCGCACTAGTTGATAACACCAAGGTCTCTTGAGAGAATTGCTTCAGAATCTTGTGGACTGGATTGACAAATTGAGACAAGTCTTATGCATAGAGTATCATCTTATATTTAGGGCATTCTAGGAAACACTGATATTTTTATGGAACCATACACTATAGGTGCAATTGTTAGATCTTGTCTTCTGTAAACTCATCATGAGGGGAAAAAGGATTGAAGTCAACCACCCCACTAATATCCAACAAATCTATTTCTTTTGCCATTTCCCTTGCATCTTCTGTCTCGCTATCTTCATTCATACACTTTTGATAAAACTTGCAATACGGACATTTGGTGTTTCTTATGGCTTCTGCTAGTCTTGGTAAAATCGAAACATTGTTTTCTTGAAGTGCTTTTAGAAATAAGGACTTACGTCTAATCATTTCATTTTTCAGTATTTCTCTTGCAATGTCTTCTTTAGGTAAAAAGACTTGCCAGCTTTCGATACCCACATCTCTTCCGTTATATGGCCTGAAGAAATAATCTCCTTCTGAATCGCTTTTGGTCCATCTTACTTCCCGACTATTATATCTTATAGAGATAATTCCTTTCTCAATTCCTGTCATAACAAGGTAGTACAATAGCTGTCGAAGGTAAGATGTGAATTTCTGATCTGTAATATCAAGACGTTTGCCATTGACTGTATCTTTTAGTTCTACTATTACGCTTTGTCCTTTTGCTTTTACTTCCGTTGCTTCTCCTCCTCGCTCTCCTTTTTCCTCATTCATAATATCCGGATGTGCAATCAATCCATCCATCTCTAATTCAGCTTGTGCGACACCCATATTCGCGAGATTAGTTATGACGAATTCGCTTGCTTCTCCTCTTACAAAATGATGTACTGATTCATCTGAGATAGGGTCGATTTCTGGAAACTTGCGTGAATAATACTGTTTTCTAATGCAATTAGTAGGTAGGATATCTGAAACATGAATACTTGAATCACCAAGCCTTCGTCTATCCTCATATCTCTTGTTGAGGTTCTTTTGTAAAAGGTCAGTGAACTCTGGACTTTTCCTTATGGTGATTGTCATTTTCTGAATTCTTTTTCCTGTTGGATATTTCGTTTTGTATGGCTTCATCCATATCTATATTTGAAAAATTCCCCTGTGGTAATCCTAATTCATTTCGTAATTTCTGAATCAGCTCTGCATAATATACCATTCTGTCGTCTTCTCCCTTATTCTTTGCAATGGTATATCCTAACCATGCCTTCTTTAGACCTTTCCATGTTTGATCAACAGTATATCCGGACCTCAGGATTGCAGATTGAGTACTATGATTATGGAATTTACCACCTCTGTTTTTCTTGTTTCTGTACCTGTATCGTCCTTTCATTTCTGCCCTCTTGTTATTCTATTATATTACTCGTCCCAACTAAAATATCTTAAGGCTATTTCATCTGTGATATATGAAAAGTACTATCTATGGGTCTTGGTTTTCTGATATTACTTTTCTGAAGCAGTAATCTGAATTCTTTATGTGCCATTTTCTATTCAGAGGATCCAGGATCTATCCATTCCTGACGTATTCGTGTGAAGTATTCCTCTTGCTCTTTTCTTAGATCTGGTTCACGTTCAATTCTAAAAGGATCTTCCGCTAACTCTTGTAACCTATAGTCTGCTAATTCCCTTCCGCGTTTGTGTGCAACTACTATTATCTGGCCAGTAATTTTCTGAATCTGCTTCAGGCATCTTTCGACCTAACAGACTAAATTGTGGGAGTTTTGATACTGATATATTCAATTCCCGCTGGAATTTTCTTATTCCTTTTGCATAATATTCCATCCTCTTAGTATCACCTTCCACCTTTGCGATTCTAAATCCTTTCCAACATTTTTGTAGTCCACCCCATTTTCTTTATCGTAGAATCCTGAATCAAGTAAAATTCCATCCTTTCTTGTGCACTGCTTCTTAATGCTTAGATATTCACGCTGGATAATAGATTCCAAACTATTATGTCTTGATCTGTTCTTCCTATAATTCGTAAATGACTACCATGACTATCATCAGATCTGTTTACGTCGATCTACGATTGTTTACGCTCTTCATCTTTATACGATATAGCAATCACACCTGATTCACCTTTATATTCTTCTGCAAAATTTTAAAAAGAATCAAACTTTATGCGGCACTATATAGGCACACTTGGAACAAGAAATTTTTCTTGTATTCAGATCTCAAAAGTGCGGCCAAAACTGGGTGGGTCATAAAGAAATCAAGAAATGGACCGTTACTCCAGCTGCGATACAACTTAACGATACAAACATCATAGCGAGTCAAAGAGTGTTATAAGACTAAGTAGGATTTATAACTAATCGTTCCTAGTTTGTTATGTTCCACCTAAACCATGATCATGCCAGCCAATCTATTTTTTCTTGGTAATTGGGCATGAATTTATGTCCCAAATCCCAGAATCTCTCTTGATGCGCACAGGCAGTATAATAACAAATGAGAATTTTTTACTGGATTAATTCGTCCCCCTTAAAAACAAGAATCCGCCGCTGTTCCCCGTTGATATTATGTTGATGGTATCAACTATAGAAATATCGCTACATTTGATGAATATTTTCGAAATTTTACCATGACGTACTAAACCACGGACAAACATTATGGGATGAATGGGAGGCAAAAATAGAACAGACAAGGGATCCGTATGCGAAATTCATTGGAGCTGATAATAGAGCGGAGATAGCCATTCAACGAGCGAAGGTATGAACATAATTGCACATACGCTCTCAGATAAAGGCAGTGTAATATCAAATGAATTAGAATTTGCGAATTCGAATCTGCCATGGCTCAATAAGAATAGAGATAATATTAGATTCATAAAGGCAACCGATGATAATAAGATACTAATAGAAGATATTGCAAAGATGGTGGACCAGAGTAGTAAAACAAAACTGTGGACACAGAAGTTTTATAGATCCAAAGTATCTCCTATTTTGAAGTAACGAAATGGCTAATATCACCTTCAAAAAGAAGTTAGAGAATATTGTTGGAAGGTTATGTGAAATTCTTATTCCTATTAAAGATGAGTATTTCATAGGAAAAGGAAAGACCGTAGCTATTTGCACATTGTCTAGTATGGATCTACTTCAAACTATTGCTAGAACAGAAGGTTTGATGAATAGAATTTTGATTGTTGGAAGATTACTCTCAGAGAACAAGGGGATAGATACATTGATCAAATTTACATTAAAAAATCCCGAGTTGCGTTACATAGTTGTATGCGGAAATGATGTAAAAGGACATCAATCAGGACAAGCATTATTATCACTATATAGAAACGGCGTAAGCAGAGATGGCAAGATCATTGGAGCTACCGGCCCTCATCCATTTTTGACTCATTTACATGCAGATATTGAATCATTCAGAAAACAGATTATGATTTATGATTTAATAAAGTGCGAGGAGCTGGAAAAAGTAAAAGCAACATTATCATCATTCGGTCATTGGCATAAGCAGGGCTAGTAAAGAAATTTGTGGTCATTATTCCAAAACACTTGCTTATTGGCTGCCAAGAGTATGACAACATCATATGCTCCAATTTAGATGTTTTGGCGTTGAAATGACAACATTATATATTCGCATATCGCTAGCCATCTTTATATATGTCAGTTGACTTGGGGAGAAATGTCCCTCTACAGATCCAAAGACAGCTTAGAAAAGAATGTTTTTTTGGGTGTGCTCTATGTGGTTCTCCTTTACTAAAGTATGCTCATATAGTTCCATATAATCGGATTCAAGCATTCCTTCCTGAGAATATGATATCTCTTTGCCCCCCACATTATGGCAAATGTGATAATGGGGATCTCTCAGAATCATATTTACGTGATGCAAAAAGAGACCCTCATAATAAATTACATCCGCAAGATGCATTTTTTTTAGAATCACAAGAGTTGGTCATAAATGTGGGAAAATCCAAGTTTATTAACACTCACCGAGTACTAGTACTAGATGATTTTGACCTTATAACAGTGAGCAGAGATAATGGGAAGTATTTCCTTCTTGACATCAATTTTTTCGATAAAATAAACAATCTGATTGCAACAGTATTAGAAAATAGTTGGGTATCAGAAAATAACGTTGGCTGGAACATCAATTATAGCCCTCAAAAATTCTTGGCGATCCAGAACCCTCAAAGAAACACAAGATTTGAAGTCACAATAGAAAATACAGAACTATTCATTACAGCAATGATGTACTACAACAACCATCCAATAAGAGTTACCAGAAATGAAATATTGCTTGATGAAAATGAAATAGGAATAGAATTAAAGAATAGTGTGTTGAAAAATTATGATGTTGCTATTTCTGCATACACATAATATTTCTATTTATGGTCAGGCCAGGTATTCTTGTAAGATACCGTACTTGACAATTCATAGAGATAGATCATATGATTTAATTTCCGACAGATGAATGATGCCTTCCAAAGGTAATAACGGATCATATCACGAGACCAAATGATTTTAATTATTCTTTTTCTTCAGATATTGCTCATACCTTGGAGCAAGATAGAACACCCTCTCTGGTTTTATTTTTAGAATTACTCTTTTGATTTGTGGGGAATGTCCAGGATACTTATCAATATTAAGGTATTTTCTTGCAAGTTTGTCAATGTGCTCATCAGCTCCTTCAGTGGTTTGCTCTATGACACGTCCTTTTATTGTTACCATACTGTACGGATTTTCATCATCCGCAATCGAAATAGAAACTCTGGGATCTCTTGAAATATTTTTTTGTTTTATTCTACCCTCTGCCGTGTTTACCAGAATTGTATTGTCCTCCACATCAACCCAGGTAGGAGTGACATGAGGTGAACCGTCTTTCATCACTGTTCCCAAAAATGCAAAAGTCCTTTTCTTAAGAATCTTAGCTACAGGTTCACTAATCACATTGCTAGTCTTATTCATGATTCGTCACACTAATCTATTAGCAATTAATCTATATATATGTGGTAGATTGTTCCAGATCGCTTTTATCAAGGCCGTTCTGAAAACTCAGTTTATATGCTCTGCAATCGCGGATTGTGCGTGATAAGATAGCAGTACTAATCCTAAAAGCATTCATATCGAATTTGCTGGCCAAATCAATCTTATTAGCCAACAAGAGTTTTCTCTGATAATTCTAGAATTTTTCTTGCTTGCTCAATACCTGTTATAGGTAACTGTTTTGAATCAAGAAGGCCAATCTGAGCCAGCAATGATGCCTGATCCCAATAGATATGTTCATGTGCTATTTTGTTGGCATCAAATTTCATAACAACCACATGTGGTAATTCTACATACTTGCCTGTTGCGGGTATTCCAGGAAGCATAAACTTAATTTCTCTATCATGTGTGAAGCTTAGTATGAGCTCATCCACAACTTGATCCCTACCAACAGTACGAGAAATATGTTTAATCTTTGTGTTAGCAGGCATTTTACCAACTAGTTGCTTTGTGTAAAAATCACGTACGCCATTGTATCCATTTCCTCCTGTCAATACGGGCACGTGATGTACATATGGTTCTTTGACCATTGTTTTCATTGTTGCTTCCACGTCAGGGTCTTCGAATTCATATTTCACATGTTTATCAGATATTGCTCCCAGGTTATGACGTTTGCGCTTCATCTTATTACTGCTATTATTCATTCAATTCACATCTTTTATTATCAATAACAAGAAAGTCGATGTATTATAAACAGATTGGTTCCAAAGAAAATAAGTAAAAACCACTTTTAAAATCTAAAATCATGCCCAAATTTCAGACACGATTTCTATCTCTCCCAAAGGTATATTGTTAGTAAGCAATTGCAAAATCGAATACACACCTCCTTAATGCATATGCACTGAAAGGGAAAAAATCTGCATTTGAATTAAGCAGATTTTAGTTAAGTAAAGCAAAACATTATGATGAAGCTGTATCTTCAATAAAGTTTTATCGATAGATCGGCGCGAGTCACAATACACTAACACTTTCTGATTTCATCCAAATAACATCTAGTGCTTCTGCTGGTTTCATTTTGGCATTGGCCCCGTGGTTTACGAAGCGTGTTCTACTGCAGCTGAGGCTAAAAAGAATCATAGCCGTCGTGCAAAAAACTACCGTCAGAGTTTTGCTGCTGATCCTTGACCTCTTTCACCATACGCAGACTTCTGAATAGTGAACGCATCCTCTCAGGATTTTCATTAGCATGTTCCTTCATCGCGCTTAAAGTCTGCTGTGTATACTGTGTTGCTTTCTGTGGATCCTGTATGCCAGTATCTCGTTGAATTCGTTGAACCAGTGGATGACCAGGACTTAATTGGCCTATATTTGATAAAGCTAATTTTATATCATCAGCTGCATCAGCTACAGTAGCTGAAGTGTCTCCTGTTGCTACACTATTATTAACACTACCCTTGCCCTCTGATTCTGCACTATCCAATAGATGCTTGATTATTGAGTTAATTATCGTACTCCTACTAGATTGTGGTATTCCACTTTGCGATAATTTGCTTGCCAGATCATCTGCGCTCATAATACCTTCGACCTAATTGAATAGTGGGCAACTCATCTTATATAGTTATAAGCGTTTTGAGAATAGTGATTAACTAATAAGTTGACCAACTAAAGTAGAGACCTGTAGAATCGTGTTTGCTAGCCTTCATGGCACGCGCAGCAGAAGCACCCATTCGCTTGAACTGACCGAACTTCCCTTTCCGAATATCAATTTTAACAACAACAAATAATTCTATTTTTTTTGTAAATTATGAACTTATTTCGGTCCTAGTTCGGCAGCGTATGCGGTAACGACACTAACATTACCAACTTGCGTTGAACCGGACAGAATGTGGTCGAAGCCTTATCTGATATGAACAACTGACCAAACTTGGTGTTAAAGTTGTCTATGACGTGTGGTCACTCTGATACTACAGACATGTGTTCTCTTTTCAGGACTAATTGGAAATCGTAGCATTTGGGAACTTCTTGGTTCGTACCTAGTAAACATTGAAATTCTATAGTATTCACTTGGAATTGTCTTACCAACCAAACCATTAAAAATAATAGATTGGAATGTATTTTAAGTGATTGTCTTTACTTCCGTAACCCACTCACATTGATGCCAATTTTCTCATGATGTTTCTCAACAGCCTCCTTGGTTGGCGCTTCAAGTACAGAAGCATTTGTCAGCCTCGGGGATTGTAGAGTATATTCAGATGTTTCACATTAAACGCATCTAGAGGTGAGTACTGGAGTTTCTTCAAAATATCCTCATCAAGACCCCTCATCGAATGAACATCAAAAATCTTGGCACAAATCTTGTGACATCCTACGCAATTATTTTAATGTATATCAAGACTTGTATGGATTGTAAATTAATGCAATACATTCTATCTACTTACAGTTAAGGGCTATGCCACCTGAAAATCAAAGAACATTCGCACCACTTTTGGGATATGTTGCATAAACTCATGCCAGATTATCAAAAGATTGAATGGTCGAGAATAAATGGAAGCAGATTGGTTTGAGGAATATCCTAGCATTAGAAGTTACCGCGAATGGGGTCCATCAGGCGTAAGCCCTAATTATTTCTCTTGCTTCTGGCTGGGGAAAGATCTCGTTCAACTTCCTAGGCATCTTGTCCTCGAAGACGACATCGGCGTGCCATTTGGAGCCGAATGCAACCAATTGAATCAAGATCGGCAGCGTGTCTTTACCCTTCCCAGTAAGCCTCCTCAGCACCCTCATCGGCGATCTCTTTTCCTCGGCGTATTCGATGAACCCTTCCTTCTCGAGTTGCCTCAGATGCATTGAAAGGACCCTCGGCGTAAGGCCTTGAATAGATTGTAGGAGCAGATTGAAACGCACAATCTTGCGGAACCCGATATCTCTGATTGTCATAATGGTCCGCTTCTTGCCCAACACTCCTAGACTAGTCTTAATTGGGCATTCCATGAACCTTACTTGAGGTAGAATCACGCCTTCGAAGTTGCTAACTGATTCCTCTTCTTAACCTTTAATGTATTGCAACAATACTTTCGATCCCTTGCATACTTATTAACTATAATTTGTATAGTATTAGCCATGAGGAAATCAAACGTGACGGAAATGGAGAAAGACATATGCCAACAATAGTGCATTTTGAAACCCCTTCAGATGACATCGAAAGATCAAAAAAGTTCTATAATGAATTGTTTAGGTGGAAGATCGACAAATGGTCTGGTGCTGAGGCTATGCCCGAAGGAATGGAGTACTGGTTGATATCGACTGTGGATGATGAGGGGAATAAGGCTCTTGGTGGAGGTATGATGAAAAGACAATCGCCACAACAGCAAGGAATTACAAACTATTTTGACGTAAAATCAGTTCAAGAATATTCTGCTAAAGTAGAACAGTTGGGAGGCAGAGTTATATTCCCAAAACATCCGGTGCCAGGTATGGGTTATATTGCTATATGTACAGATACAGAGAATAATGGCTTTGGTATTTTTGAAGCAGATCAAACTGCTAAATGAATAATGGCTTATTATTGCATCTAACTTCAATATTATTTTTGGATTTTATATGTTACTTAATAATTGGCTTTTCGTCAACTCAAACCAATGAAAGATCGTTTTATTCTAACTTGTAAATCCATTTTATGGAATAGGAATTTTCTCCAAATCGATATTAATTAGTCCTTGTGCCGTAACTAGAACATTGATATTGTCTACTTGCAGTAAACCAGTTTACACTAATCCCGTGACGTAACATTCCTTACCCCAGACATAATGCTTGCACTACTCCTAGAAGTCGCTCAAATTAAATGGATGTAATACCTTGATGCGAATAACAAACGAAAATCTTATTTTCTTCTTCTATGTTCCAAAATCCAAAATTATTGTCAATCCATGGGACAGTAAAAGGGCCATGAACTTATCAATCTCTGAAAAACCTCTGGTTGATTATCGCAATTTCTATAGTAATAAAGAATGTTGTTTCGATACTAGATCTTTTGCCTGCAGATGCAATATACGCAAATGGGTTTACATATTACGCGGTTCATAGTGTAGTTGTACTTCAAAAGTCTTCGAACGCAATTTTGTCTTGTATTTCATATTTCTCGGCCTAGTTCTTAATCTGTACCCACAACAGGGACACCATATGCCATCCCACTCTATAAACACCTCACAAACCTGACAACGTTTTTGTCCAGTAGCATAGCGTCCTAAACCAACTGGCTTTCTTGCCTTATGACGTGTACACGTGCCTTTACATGTCAGAAGATGGTCACGCTCCCATCCATATTATTTATTGGAACAAGAAAGTATTTATGTATTGTCATGAATGTCTGTATTCGCTGAATGGTGTTGATGTGTTAATAGCTCATATATTGCGCTAAATCAATACATATATGTCAAATATTGTGCAAAAGTGCATGAATAGAAATCCCGGCATTTCTATTTTTTTCTCGGAGATAAGGATTACTAGTTACTATTAATGTCATTAATGATAAACATTGTTATGGCTCCATCGGAAACGTCAATGTTTTGTTTCAAATTCAAAAGAGAATGATCTCAGGGTAAATGAAAAATGTTTCAAATTTGCTTCAAATCGTTTCGTTTGACAATCCTGAATAGCTGACAAAATGTGTTATTGCTGATCCGCTTCCCTTACTCTTTGTTCAAACAATTAGTCAAATGTTTAAGACCACAAATGCGTTTCTCAGATAAATCGTCGTCGATGCACCGGAGCCATTTTCAGTTCCAACATCTAATATGATTCTATGGAAAGTATTATCACTATCATCTACGACAAACACGTTATCGATTAATGACCCTCCTCCGGGATCAATCGTAGTTGCCACAGCAAATGAATTTACACCTGCCTCTTGTGCAGAGGTTGATGTATTTAAAGACTGAAATTTGTTTATGGTGTGGGAGAATGCTGCTTGATGGTAGATTAGTGGATTGCCTGGTTCTTGGTTATTTACCGTCGGTGTATACACTAACAATGATGCTCCTGTAGCGATTACTGAACCTATCAGTATTATTGCTAAAGCAATAGTTCTTGTTATAGCAACCGGTTTCGAATTAATCGTCTTTATTTCATCTGCATTTTTAACTCCCTTAGAATTCACAATTTTTTCACTGGAAGAATATCGTTTCGTTTGAGAGTCTTTGTTAAGGTCGGGATCAACAATTTGTAGTACTTCCTTCCTCATATCTTTACTTAATGAAACATAATGAGGGAGAGAATCATATACTGAAATATAACCAAGAAAATGCAAATTTGACACAGCTTGCAATACATTATCACCGGAGTTATCCGGAAATCCATTGACCAAATTAGACACTTTCATTGGATATTGCTTCTTGACTAATATACGCAAAACTGCAATTTCGTAAATGTCCACGGGATTGTATGGGAAGAAGGTTTATTTATTTATTGACATGTTTATCGTTACATCTGTTAACTAAAGTTATTTAGATTGGATATATTGATATAGAAACAGACAAATATGGCCGTTTATCATTAAATATGTGTCGCAGAATGTCAATGAATTCAATAATGGAATTTTGGAAAATCTTTTCTCATCTCGAGCCATCGCACAAATCCTAGACTTTTTCTTTGACCACAAAGAATTTGATTATCCTCCTAGTGAAATAGCGAAGAAAACAGGATTGTCATTTAGAACAATATTCAGGGAAATACCTAGTTTAGAACGAAACCAGTTGATATTCAATAATAGAAGGATTGGCAAAACGAACATGTACAAGCTAAATACTGACTTTGAAGCCGTTACTTTGCTGGAAAGATTTGTTTTGGAAATGTCCCAATTACGTCATACTAAAGAAACGACTAGTCAGGATACAAATAGAGATATTTCTGAATCAGAAATAAACCTATCTTAACGCAACCTACGATTGATTACTTATTATTGTCATTTAAGTCAAGATATAAATACTTTGTTGTCAATAAGCTAGGCATTAATGGCAAACAATATAAGCTTGTCTTAGTACACCAAATAAAAGACATGTAAAAGATGAGTATAGCAACAGCACCAAGCGGAAATAATGTATACGTTACTTGGTGGACAATATTTTACAAAATCTCAAAATCTCCCTAAGACTTCGTGCAAGCCATTCATTGACTTATACCACCGCAATCGAGCGGTTATCTGATAGTTTCTATACCCTGGACTATTACTCACTTTTCAATCAAGGCAATTCATAATAATTTTAAGTTACGTAAAGATCGATCACAAAGAATGAACAAGGGAATGTTATTGACCATAATCGGCGGTGCGCTAATAGTCATTCTCACCTCACTATTTTCGTTTACTCCAAATTCTGCCAATCCATCATCAATTCCCTCTCTCAAAGTATATGCAATAGGTGTAATCAACAACGAACGAATTAAATTTCAACTTCAGCTGTTACGACAGGGTGCTGATATATCCGCAGATAGTCAAGCAAGATTTCTCCTCTCACAACCGACATTAACCCACCTTGACTCCTCCGGTAATACTCCTTCAAAGAGATATGCTATGAATGGAGAAGCAGGGTATATTGCAGAGAATCTTTCTGTTTATCACTGTGGAGATGTTGATGCGTGTAAAACTGCTATAAGTCTTGCAGTTGACGATATGATGAAAGACAATGAACCACGGTTAAACATATTGAAACCAGAGCTCACACATGTTAGTACAGGAATCGCCGTAGGCAATGGCAAAGTCGTGATGGTATTCGACTTCGAAGCAAGATGTTCATGATGAGCAGGAGACCATAGAAATTATCGCTTTATTCTTGGAGTCAACTTGCAGAAATACAAACCCCTCCAGTTGTTTGTTTGCCACAGATTTTCTCTATTTGAGACTTATTGGAGATAGAAATTTTAGAGTTGTAATAGTCGTTTAAATCTAAACTCAAATTTAAACGATAATAGCGTGTAGAAAATAAGTTGAATGGATATTCCAATAAATCTCAATAAATTTTATTTCTTTTGCGTATAAAGACTAAAGTTACACTCTTCGCAGAAATAGTACAGGCTGTCAAAATCGGAACATAAGATCATGGTTTCAGAACAACGTGGGCATTCAATTTCAGATACTAATTCTGTTTGTTTCGCCTTCTTTCTATTTTGTCGATGATAATACAGTGATCTATTCGAAGTGTTGAGCTTTGTCATCCCTCTTCCTACGATACCTTTTATTAGAGCTTTATTTCTCGCTGATGTAATTGATCGGAGCTATTTAGTCAATTTTGTTCTGTATACAGTACACGCGTCCCTTTCTCAGTTGTCCTGTAAGTGCACATCGTTCTTGAGAGGCAGCTACTTAATCAGGGTGCGCTCATGAATAAGGATTAGGGAATTTCTTAGAGAAGATAATAGTTGAATCTTAATGAAATACAGCTTTTCGATAATAATCAAGTATGTTCTTCCATTTTATTGTGCAACTGTAATACTAGTATGCCTCTCTCTGTTATTCTGTAACACCGCCCGTCCTGCTTCGTAATCGATCCTGGGACACAAGGCCGTTGGTATTGTGTGTATGGATATATGAAGTACATGTATACATATTATGTTCATGGTGTTTGTCATTCATGAGTATTAGTAACGCCATCATCGCTGCAATAGCGTTGATATTACTTGTATTGATAGTTGGGCTATCATTTGTCTTGGTATCCATGCGTCCACTTCATTAGCTATTAGTTTCTCTGTGTCCATTAGCAGTTATTGCTAACATTATCACTATCTAATTTCCCCTTCTTTTCATCCCATTACTACTACATTTGCAGGTCTAGATTAAATTCTAGACAAAGGAATTCTCTCCAACAAAATCTCGTGGAACACAAACGAGTGCACCGTAGAATGTCTTGTACGATTAAGCATAAGTTTCAAATTATATGGATATTCTTTTGCTTCGGCAGCCAAGACTAATTTCAAGTGAACATCCAGACCCTTCACATAATTCTCGCAAATAGGTCCATTATTCCTCTATTCTGTTGAGTGTCTGCAAACAGATCTACTCCATCCGGATTATAACAAATACTATGGCTGAGTGTTAAGTGCACAACAACAAATAGCCGAGATAGCACAAGCCGGTACTGATAAATGTCATGCTTCTTCTGAGTGTGTTTTCCAATCATTCAATGGTTCATGGAATAGTCTCTCTTAGCTGCTAAATAGGTTGCCAAATGCACGGTAGATAATATCATATGTACTTTGCTGAATCCATCTATTGATTTTCGCTAATAACTGGCCTGGTCGCCAATCCTATATCATTCCAGCTAGCGATTTACACTTAGATAAATGTACCACAGGTAAGACCATATCAGTCTAAGATACATGATAATGGAGTAAAAAGGAGTCTTCCATTTAATGCGTAAGGAAAAGCTGATATAAGGACTACACAAAAATTCTTTTCTTGAATAGGATTGAAGACGAGAATTCATCAAAATTATGAGCTATAGCAGAAAGCTTTTTTAGATATGAGAAAAAAAGGTTCAGATTGGTCAGATATTCACTTAGGAAAGTGTACCTGAAATCTAATATACAAAGCATCTCGAACTCCTTATATTAACGTGATAAGGACGAAAACAGTAACATCTAATGAAAAAAAGATATCCACAAACGAATACATTCCAATAAATTCTGTATCGTCTTTGCGGGGATCTTTAGTTCATGAATAAATCACGTATTCTTATAATTGCTGCCGGCGTTGTTATAATTGTTGCATTTTCACTTTATACCTTTGGCTCTCAATCAACGGCACCTAGACCTGGTACAAAAGAGAACCCAGTTAATTCGGGAGCAGCAGGTAGTGGTGGACCTGCCTCTGCAACAGTCTCTACCTTTGTGAATCGCGAAAATCCAGGAAACTTTTATTCAATCCAGTTTCCTAGCAAGGCAAGCGTAGAACACGGAAATACTTCTGGAAGTTATATAGCAAAATTGCCCCAAGGAGTTTTCTCAGTCCAGCTTGTTGATATACCAGACACTTCCAACGTTCAACTTATTCTGTTAACCCAGATACAGCCTGCTCTCAAATCGTCATTGCAAGATTTTAATCGCGTGGGTTACAATCAATTTACTATAGGAGGGCATAGAGCATGGGGTCTAACATACACATGGAAAAATGGAACAATTGGAATGGAATCTATAAAAGCTGTTGTCGAAGGTTCTGATCACTCTGCGGCAATAACATTTTCAGGGCCGAGACAGGGGTTTGGAGATCAAATCACAAATTCTACTGTCATAAGACCTGTAGTGGGGAGCTTCCATTGGATCGGACAATAGATTGGCATCGTGAGCAAGTGGTTGGTGTTTTATAATGCAATTTGAGATTAAATATTTAATAGCAATCCTCTCGGCTATCTTGATTTTTGGAGGATTGTATTTGAAATTCCTGTATGACGTGCCTGATGGAGAGGCCATCACCAATATGTGGGTCAGCTGGTTTCTCATAATTTTCGGTATTATTGGGATTATAGTATGTGCTTTATGGCAGAAGAGAAATCCTTTAGAAGTAGAAAGTGGCGATGACACCGCCTTTGACGGTCTACGGTGAAGCAAATGAGCAACAACACCCGTGGTAAAGAAGATCATCTCGTCATCGCTGAGGTAGACATATAGTTAATGAAAGTTTCAAGCACTAATAACAACAGTATCTCCACGTCGACCCTGTCCAAGTTTTACAGGAATTTCAGGGCAGTTAACTCCCTTACAATAGACGTGAGCCCAGGAGACATTTTCGGTTTCTTGGGTCCAAATGGAGCCGGTAAGACTACGACAATTAGAATGCTATGTGGACTTCTTTCACCAACTTCAGGATATGCAAAAGTAGCTGGGTTCGATATTGTAAAAGACAGTTTAAAGATAAGAAGTATAGTAGGTCTCCTTCCTGAAAGCTCGGGATTTTATAACTGGATGAGCGCAGAAGAATATCTTCTCTACTTCGCAGCTTTATACAAAATTGACACACACATAGGAAAGAAGAGAGCCAAAGATCTCTTGGAAAAAGTTGGACTTGCTACCAAGTCATTTGTACCTATTTCATATTACTCAAGAGGTATGAAACAGAGGTTAGGACTGGCAAGGACGCTTATAAACGATCCAAAAATCCTTTTCCTAGATGAACCAACGTTGGGGTTGGACCCGAAGGGTCAGCAGGATATTCAAAAAACTCTGCTAGAACTTAATCGTGAAAAGAAGGTTACAATATTTCTTTCATCTCACGCACTAAGCGAGGTATCTTCTCTTTGTAATAGGGTTGCAATTGTAAATCGTGGAAGATTAGTAGCTCAGGGGAGTATAGAAGATCTAAGGGCACTCGCAGGAGGCTCAAGCGGCCTAGTAGTTAGGATATTGAATTCTCCAAGTGCCCAACAGGAACTGTCAAGTCTGCCTTATCGGATTCAAACAAATACTACGGACAACAATAGATTGATAGATGTAAAAGTTTCTGATGGAGTTTCAGAATCTGCAAACGACATTATTGATAGATTTGAGAAAGCCGGATTACAAATATATGAAATTCGCAGAATGGGCATGAGTTTGGAAGATGTATACTTTAAGCTTACCGAAGCGAAGAAGAAAGAAGATCAACAGACACATCCGGAAGCACAACAAAAACCCAAAAGTAAGGAGGAACAACGACCGAGGCATGCTTGAGATCTACCAACGCGAATTTTCAGGGAGCTTTTATTCTTGGCGAGGAGGAGTATGGATAGTTGCTGCAGCATTGATCTTTAGTATGGTTGCATATTTACTTCTGACAGACAAGGAGCTCAGTCTTTTGGATCAAGGAGAGATGTTATTCACGCTCGCGGAAGTGATTATTGCGCTCGGAGTTGTCATGTCGGCCACAAGTGCATCTTCATCCATATCTGGTGAGATAGAGTCGGGTACTTTTGAGAGCTTACTTCTCACCCCTGTAACTCATAGACAAATAGCTATGCAGAAACTGCTTTCAGTCCTCACTGTCTGGGCCATATTATATCTCGTGTCAATCCCATACCTAGTGGTGGTTGCTAGCGGTACACATCTTGCATTGTCTGCAGTTTTGTATGTCGGTCTTTACGGAACGCTATTGGTTACAGGGCTCTCATTGATTTCTATTGCAATTTCTGCTAGGTTGAAATCCTCAAAGAGTAGCATAATGACTACACTTATGATTGTGTTGATATTACTTGCTCCATCCTTATTCTTTGCTACTTCACTTAAGAAGACTGATTTTGGTCTTGCTCTTGAAAGTATCAATCCCGTATCTCAATCATTTAATTCGCTTGACAGCGTATTAGTGGATAACGAACAGGCATTATCGCTGCAGGTAGATCATATATGGCCGGTGGTTGTTTTTGTACTGGCTTGTCTGCTGGTTTTTGTCTTTTTTACACGACAGTTTGAGGTGAAGAGTGCAGAATGAAACAAAATTTGGTTGCTAATAACAATAATGATGATAACGAAAATTTAGCTGATTCAGTCGGAATGGATGTGGCAGTAGCAGTAAACCTTCTCTTTACAGTAATTTTTTGCTCTGTTTTGATGTCGGGATGCATTACTACTTTTAGTGTCCAACCTGTATTCGCAGCATCACAGTCTTCTGTAGCATCCATCACGACCCCTCTTCCTCCAAGCAACGTCAAGATAGATATATCCTCGGCACATAAGGTGAATGGGATAGCTGGACAATTTATCAAGATTGAAGGTATTATAACAAATCTCAGTCACAATGAAACGATCAATGGAGGAATTGCTTACATATCCATAGTAGATATAAAAAATAAAATCCCTATAGACTTGGAAGACTGGAGTGCCGCGAAAGGACTTTACATACCGGTTATTGAGGCTGGTCAATCACTTCCCCTGGAGTGGAATGTCAGATTGGTTAAAGCAGGGTCTTATACTATCGACCTACTTTTTAATAAAGACGGTGATTTTGCGTCGCCACCTAGCGCAAGTTCCAAAGTGTTTTTGGAGGTTGCTCCAAAGCTCAATCTCAACCCTGGTAATGTTCTTCCGGTTGCCTTTGGAGTTCCCGCAATAATAATGGGTGTTCTTGGTGTAGTTAATTACATTCGTGGAAGAAAAACGGGGATTTATGGTTGACTATGGCATCCAAAGAAGATATCTAGTCCCTTACTTTTGAGGCATTTTGGTACCCGGGTCAAGGCTATGAGCAAATTACCGGTACTTTATAAATTAATTCTGTAAAACCATCATGGTAGAATCTCATAAAGGAGATAACTCAATAGACCGCTACCCACTTCAGGAACAAAAAACTATCTCTTTTTATTCGTTGTAATTGCAATACTACTTGCGGCGGTGTTTTGTTCGGTTTTCTAATGAATATGCTAGAGATGCAAATCGATTGATAAATGCTGAAAAAATATGCTTGTCTTAGCGATTCCACCAATAGTGGATGTTGGTATGTGTTGTCGTTGGATTACCATTGGCTTTTGTTTATGTTCTATATAGACAAGTGCACAAAAAGTGAAACGATATACTATTGGCGTGAGAAAATACTTGGAGGATTTCAAAAAGGAAGAAGGAAATTATATTTATTGGATTGAAGCAAGAGTTGAGAATTTTAAAAAATTAGAGGCAGCATCTAAGAGAAAGCCTGATCTTATGGTATGTCATTCTAATATTGTATTCTTATCTTTTATCATGAGAATAAAAGTACTTCTATACGGGTAGAAGATTTGATTTGAATCAAAAATTATGCAAACGATCTCATGATAATCAATTGCTTTATAAAATGCAACGATAGATGCAGCGTTTAGTATCTTGCTCTCAAAAAGTAATTGTTTGATTTCATTTATTGTGAGAATAGCAAGCTCTATCTTTTCCATGTTTCCTAATGATTGCTTTCCTTCCTTGATCAAATCGTAGGCGACAAAAACATTTCCTTTCTGTTCAAACATAGTATAATCAAGTGTATAAGACCCAATTGATACAATCTTTTTTGCTGTGTATCCAGTCTCCTCCTTTAGCTCACGAATGGCAGCATATTTTGGGGACTCTCCTTTTTCTATATAACCAGATGGTGCTTCGATTTGAACAGAATCAACAATATGTCTATAACTTTTAATGGCAAGTATTTGGTTTGCGGATAGGAATGGTACTATAGTTGAATAGTTCCTTCTAAGTCCTCGAAGGTAAATTTTTTTCGCTCCAACACCTAACTCAGTGTATCTTCATACAGTTCAATCAGATCATTGGTGTACACGTTCTTTGTTGAATTTACTTTCCATCCTGTCGGTGCATTCTTGAACATTAAGGATATTTGATATTTGTGTAATAACTACGTTGAGAATAACTAATCATTATTGGTATATAATGACCTCAATAATATAAAGAGACTCACTCAGTATATTTGATCTTCTACCATGTCCGTACCATGTCCCTATCCCATAACTTATCTACTTACATCTAATGACTAGGGATGGATTGAAATTTAGACACCCTCTGAGAATGGTGTCCAATTCCACCCAGCACCAAGATCACTTAGATTTGTGCAGCACCACCATCGACGAACAGTTCGATACCGGTGACAAAACTGCTGTCATCCGACGCGAGGAACAAGGCGGCTTTCGCGATTTCGTCAGGATTGCCCAGCCTCCCCATCGGCACGGTGCTCACGAGGTTCGTCTTGAACTGCTCACCACTCTGCCCCAAGCCATTGACAAACCCCCTAAAGCCCGGCGTGTCGGTCGAACCAGGACTGATGGCGTTGACGCGGATCTTGCGTTGTTTCAGATCGACTGTCCAGGAACGCGCGAACGACCGTATGGCGGCCTTGGTTGCGCTGTAAACACTTATCGCTTCGACTCCTTTGGATGCAGCGGTCGAAGCATTTAGAATGATCGAACCGCCGTCCTGAAACAGCGGAAGCGCTTTTTGAACCGTGAACAGTAGCCCTTTCACGTTGACGCTGAATGTTTTGTCAAAATGCGCTTCGGTAATTGCCCCCAATGGTGCGACTTCCCCAAGGCCGGCATTGGCGAAGAGAACGTCGATTCGGCCTTTCTGCTCCTTCACCGTCGCGTACAACCGATCAAGATCTGCGAGATTTGAGACGTCACCCTGAATACCGGTGACGTTTTTGCCGATCTGTTCTACTGCTACATCAACTTCGCTTTGGCGGCGACCGGTGATGAAAACATATGCGCCCTCTGCGACGAACCGCTGTGCCGTGGCAAGGCCTATGCCGCTGTTTCCGCCCGTGATGACTGCAATTTTGCCGTCAAGCTTTTTCGTAATTAATTCAGTTTTAACCATATCAGACTAACTATTTGCAAATATTTAAAATTAGTAGTATCATCTGTCTTAGTTAGTAATATTGATACTACTAAGTTATTCTGACTGTGAGCGCCTGAGGACGAAAAGAACAGCGAGCTTGTGACATGCACAACAAATCAGCACAAATATGGACTAAAAAAGAAATTCGAACGCCGGGGAAGCAAAGTCCAATCAATATTATATGGGATTTTCAAAATACCTTATCAAATATGTCCATTTCTTCTTGCTAAGTTCATCTCTTTTGTAAGCTATGTTAGTAAGCAAATGGCATTTTTATAATATTTGTCCATACCAGGTAATACCAAATATTTGCAAATATTTGTATGTTATTAATCAGTATTATATAGGATGTTCAAAATACCTTATCAAATATGTCTATTCTCAGTAAATTCATCTCCTTGTAAGCTCTATTAGTAAACAATTGTCTTGCAAACGCATTTTTGCTTGATTGATCCCCATAGCTGCCAATGATGATATTAACGTCTGCATTTGCGATCGCATTGAACTAAGCTGAGCTCGTTTTGCATTTTATCATGGATTTGGGCTTTTCTTCTGATAATCCAGATGAAAGGGGCTTTCTGTTGATTACAGTGAGACATAAATTATACAGATCTATCATTTCGTATTATTCAT